>JAQVHZ010000032.1 GCA_028695965.1 Thermoguttaceae bacterium
AGTAGTGTGTTACTACGCCACTCTTGCATTACCTAATTGTAAAATAACTGATCAAGCTCAAAAGAGCTCGAAAAACCAAAGACGGCTGACGCCGTAATCGGTTGGCCGCCCGGTAAAGACGACTCGAAAAATTCTACACCAACTTCGACAACCGTCAAGCGAGAAAAAATATTATTTTGCTTTGTTTTGTTGAAATGTCGAACGGCTAAAACGGCAGGACTTACCGTTTTTCGGCAAGTCCCGCCACGTTATTTAAGAAATCTTGTGAAATTGGACGCCGACTCTTAGAGAGCAATATTCAATTCAACGACGTCGCAATCGCGGATAACATAATCCCCTTTCACGACGGTTCCGTCGTGAACCGCTTCGCCCCAAACGCGCGCCGACTTGAAGCGCGACGCGTAATCTTTGTGAATAAGGTCGCACAAATCGAGGATACAGCTTCCTTCCTTGAGCGTAAAGGGCTTGTCGCGATCCGGCTCTTTTTGGTTCGGCTGTTTCGTATAGACGCGCACGACGCCCATCGCTTCGTAAATAGCGTCGCGCAATTCTTCCATGCCTGTTCCCTCGGTTGCGGAAACTTCGAATTCCCGGAAATCGGTCGGGCAGAACTCGCGGAAGAGCTCCAAACGGTGACGATAGTCGGGCAAATCGCATTTGTTTAAGACCAGGAACGTCTTGGTATACGACGTTCCGACGTCCTCTTCGTCGAGCGCCGATTCGTTCGCAAGCCTGGTCTTACCGTCCTGGAGCCGAGTCAAGACGTCGATGCATTGCTGGACGCCGTCGTCGTCGCCCAGGTCGACCATCAGCAAGACGAGGTCGGCGCCGCGAATGTATCCGTACAGATAGCTCTCAAAATAATCGGCGGTAATGGGGGGCGTGTCGACGAGCTGCACGAACGCGTCTTTCCACGCCATCATTCCGGGCGTCGACGTTTGGGTCGTGAACGGATAGGGCGCAACCTCCGGCTTGGCGTTTGTGTAAAAGTTGAGAAGCTGGCTCTTACCGGCGTTTGGGCCGCCGATAACCACGACCGTGCCCGCGCCTTGACGCGGAATTTTGTACGATTTGCCCGTTTTCTTGCTCGCGCCCTTCGACGCTTCGATCTCCTTCTTGACGTCGGCGATCTTCGTCTTGAGCATGACCTGCATCTTCTCGCTCGCCTTATGCTTTGGAATTTCGGCGAACATCACTTGCAGCCATTGGAGCTCTTCTTCTGGAGTCTGAGCCCGGCGATATTCTTCTTCTGCGCGTAAATATTGAGGGGTTAGATTCGCTGCCATATAAAATCTCTATGAAAAGGTTGTTTTATTTAACTTCGTCAAGATTGACCCATCGACGTTCGCGGTTGGAACGTCTTACCGCTTCGATAACGCGCTCGACTTCGTACGCGTCGCTGAACGTCGCGATCGGCGCGATCGGCTCCATGCCTTCGATGGCGCGCATATTTTCGTAGCACGCGTTGACGGTGAAATCGCGGTAGCCGTCCATGTGCCCGCCTCCGAAATGGCAGTAGGCGAATCCGCCCTGATTGCAGAGGACGCGCCGCCAGCCTCGGCCGCGTACGCTCGGATCGTAGACGTCGAGGTAATTGACGTCGTCGTAACGCCATCGAATCGCGCCTTTTTCGAAATAGAGCTCGTATCCTTGCGAATTTTCAGCGCCCCACGCGTTGCGCGTGCATTCGAAAGATCCAATGCCGCCGTTGGGCAAATTGTAAACGAATCGCGTTCCGTCGTCGACATAGCTGGGGATCGACCCGCGCTCGGTCGTACCGTCTTCTTTCGTAATATTGCCCATGCGTTCTTTAACGTGCGTAACTTGGGTCGCGCTCACTTCGCTCGGGCGCATCCCGGTAACGAAATAGAGCATATCGATCGCGTGCGAGCCGAGGTCGCCAAGGGTCCCGCCGCCCGCCTTGGCGTCGAAACGCCATCCGAACCCGGCGCCGGGACCGCCCCAGCTCTGATTATAGTAGGACCGCGCCTCAAGGAGCTCTCCAAACCAATTCTCCTGCACGATTTGGCGCGCGTAGACGTTAGCGGGGCAACGGCGATAGATGAAGTTGACCGAATTCAGCAAGCCGGGGCACGCTTCGGCGGCTTCTTTCATTTCTCGCGCTTCGTCGAGCGAAATTGCCAGCGGCTTTTCGCAAAAGACGTGTTTTTTCGCTTCAATGGCGGCGAGCGCCACGCTGTAATGGAGCGCGTTGGGCAAGCAGATATCGATATATTCGGACTTGTCGTTTCTGACCGCGTCCATCATGTCGGGATTCACGTTCCAACCTAATTTTCGCGCGGCGTTCTCCTCGTGAGGAAGAACAAAGGCTTGGGCGATGAAAGGATTGATCGGGGAGTCCCCGTAATATTTTGCAACGTCGGCATAAGAGACGTTTCGAGAGCGTCCCATCGCGCCAAATCCCAGAACCGTAACCGGCATGTCTCTCATTATGAATCTCCTGTTCACGAGTTTTACTTCATTTCTTTCCGCCGCGCGGTCCAAATGCTCGACCAGACGCAATTTCCTCCATTATAAACTAGCCGCGCGTAAATTTCCAGTTCCCTCGAAAAGAAGTTGCAAAAAAGCGTAATTATCCAGGATACGCGGCCCGTCTATGCCGCTAAATGCAGTTCGAGGCGGCGCAGGTCTGGACTATTTTTGCAAATGCTGTAGAATATTTGGCGAAAATTTCATGATACGACGTCGACAAAACCTCTTGCTCGTCGTACTATTGCGTTACCGCGGCAAGGAGAAACACTTATGACGAAACGTCTCTCGACGGGCATACCGGGACTCGACGAATATCTTGGCGGCGGTCTTCTGCCGGGAACAACGACGGCGATCGTCGCGGGAACCGGTCTGGGCAAGACGCAGTTCTCGCTCCAATTCCTCAACGCGGGCTGCGCGGCAGGAGAAGAAACTCAGCGCGGCGTCATTCTCGACCTAACGGCGCGGGGCGATTCTCAGAACCATCACAACTACGCAAAAGCGCTCTTCGACTGGACAATCACGACGCAATCGCCGAGTCAGACGTTCGATCCGGACGATTTTTTTGCAAAAGTTGCTTCGGGAGAACGTTATTCTGCGGACTATTTCCAAGCGTTTCCTTACGCCGGGCGCCGCGTAACAAAACGCGACCTCGACGACGACGAATGGCGGGAATGGAAATACGATCTGACGCGCCGGCTCGACGCGACCATCGCGTTTCTCTATACGAACTTTTCGCAAGGGGCTCGGCGGCTGCTCGTCGACGGGATCGAGCCGGTCGACCGGCAGGGCGATTCGATTCAATTTGAAATGCTCGAGTATGTCGTTCACCAGATCGTTAAGAAAGAAGCGCCGTGGGTCGCGCGCGATCTGTTCCGCCAGAATTTCCGAAAATACCAAGAGCAAATCGAAGCGAACGCGTATCCCACCGACGAAATCGGCGCGATCCTTTCGTACACGTCGCCTGAAACGCAGCTTGAAGCGCTCATCGACAAGCCGCTTGAAGAGGGGGATTATTTTGCGCAGGCGAATACCGTGATTTACCTCGGCAAAATTCGCGACGGCCTGAAATTCCGCCGCGCGCTCTACATTTCCAAGCATCGCGGCAGCGTCTGTTCCGATGAAATCATCCCGTACGAAATTGACGACGCCGGGCTGCGCGTCGTTCAATAAGCAACACAGATAGAAATACTATGGCAGAAAAAACTGAAAATCAAGTTCAGAAGAAATCGGGCGTCGTTAAGATGAAGAGCGGAGGAAGCGCCGACAAGTTCTGGAACCCTCGATTCTGGGACGGCATGACGATCAGCGCATGGATAAAGATGCTCAATTCCGCCAAATGGCGCGTCTCGCCCTTGCGTTGGCCGATGATGTTCGTCATTTCGTGCTTGTCGATCAGCAACTCAACTTGCGCGCTGATTCAAAAACTTCGATACGGTAAGAAGATCCGCGAAACGGAACTTGTCGGCGAACCGATTTTCATCATCGGGCACTGGCGCAGCGGAACGACGCTGCTTCACGAATACATGATGCGCGACGACCGATTCGCCTGCTCCGACACCTACGAATGTTTCGCGCCGGCGCACTTCTTGGTCTCCGGTCCGTTCTTCCGTCCGTGGGTCAAGTACCTCATGCCGGAAAAACGCCCAATGGACAATATGGCGGCAGGACTCGAACGTCCGCAAGAAGACGAATTTGCGATCTGCGCGCTTGGGATGAACTCGCCCTATCGTGAAGTCGCGTTCCCGAACAGCGGTCCGATCGACGAAGAATTCCTGACGCTGCGCGACGTCTCCGACGAGGACCGCAAGCGTTGGCTCGACGCGCTCGAATATATCCTAAAAGCGTTGACCGTCGCCTATCATAAGACGGTCGTTTTGAAGTCGCCCCCTCACACCGCGCGCGTCAAGACGATTCGCGAACGCTTCCCGAACGCTAAGTTCGTCCATATTTCGCGCGATCCGTTCACGCTCTTTCCGTCGACCGTTAATCTTTGGCTCAAGCTTTCCCAGACGCACGGGCTCCAAATCCCCAAAGGGGGACCGAAACTAGAAGAAAAAGTCCTGCGCGATTTCGAACAGATGTACGACGCGTTCTGCGAAGACGTCGAAGAGATCCCCGAAGGCAACTTGTGCGAGATCACCTACGACGAATTAGTCGCCAAACCGGTTGAAACGCTCGAGAGAATCTATCAAGAGCTGGGAATCGACGGATTCGACGAACACAAGAACAAGTTCGAAAATTTTGCCGCGACTCAAAAGAGCTATCGCAAGAATAAGTTCGAATTGACGCCTGAGATTAAAGACGTCATTAAGAAACGATGGAAGAAGTACTTCGATCGGTACGTCCAAGAGTAATACTTTAAAGCGCCTGCGGCGCCCAAGAATCCAAAAACGCCCGACGTCTCCAGAGGAACCGTCGGGCGTTTTTATTTCTTAAACGGCGGCGCTATAACCGCTTATGACGTCATGACAATTACATGACAATTAGGTGAAGTCCGCAAGCTTGACCCACGCGCGATTTTCCCAAGAGGAACGAACGGCTTCGATCGTGCGTTCGACGTCGTAGGCGTCGCGGAAGGACGCGATTGGAGCGACTTCTTCGGCGCCGGCGATCTTGAGCATATTTTCGTAGCATCCGTTGACGGTGAAGTCGCGGTAGCCGAACATATGGCCGTCGGCGAAGGACGCGTACGCGCCAATGTCGCCGCGATTCGAAAGGACGCGAGACCAGCCGCGTTCCGGAGTCGCCGCGTCGTAAATCTTCAGGTAGTTGACGTCGTCGTAATCCCACGCGATCGCGCCGTTTTCGAAATAGAGTTCGTATCCGTGGGTGTTTTCGGTACCCCAGGCGTTACGGGTGCATTCGAGCGAACCGACCGCGTCGCCCGGGAGGGTGTACATGATGCGGGTTGCGTCGTCGGTATCGACTTTTTCCCAAACGGCTTCTTCCGTCGCGTCGCCAGAACTGCGCTTCATACGAGCTTCCAGGTCGGACCCAACGAAGGACGGGACTTTACGTTGCTTGATGTGCGTGCATTGCATCGCGACCAGTTCGATCGGACGGAATCCCGTAACGAAGTAAAGCATATCGAGCGCGTGCGAGCCGAGGTCGCCAAGGGCGCCGCCGGTCTTACTGAAACGCCAGCTGTACGGGGTGTCCGGACCGCCCCAAGATTGGTTGTAGTAGGAGCGCGCTTCAAGAAGCTTGCCAAATCGGTTTTCTTTGACGAGTTTACGCGCCAGGACGTTGGAGGGGCAACGGCGATAGATGAAGTTGACGGAGTTCAGAAGGTTCGTCTTCTCGATCGCGGTCGTCATGTCGCGCGCTTCGTCGACGCTGACGGCGAGCGGCTTTTCGCAGAAGACGTGTTTGCCGGCTTCGATCGACTTCATGACGGCGTCGTAGTGCATCGAGTTCGGCAAGCAGACGTCGACATATTCGCATTCGGGATCTTTAATGACGGCGTCGAGATCTTTGCTCGCTTTCCAGCCGACTTCGTTCGCGGCGGCAAACTCGCCGTCGGTGTAGGTGTAGGCGCCATGGAGAACCGGCTTGATTGGGCAGTTGGGATAGTAACGAGTAACGGCTTCATAAGCGACCGAGCGAACCGTGCCCATCATACCGTAACCAAGAATACTCACTTTACACGTTTTAGACATTGAAATCCTCCTATAACAAGTCCCTATTCCAGATCGCGGCGCCCCATGGCTCCACGTTCCGGGGGCTAAAATATTTTTCTGTATTGGCGGCAAGACAACGGTCTCGCCGACGCAGCGTCTGCAAAAACCCGCGGCTTTTGCACAATTGCGATCGATACAGACGTATTGTAACGAATCCGACGTCTGATTTCAAGAAGCGAACCGGATTTTTTCAAAATTTTCAGAAATTTTATCTGCGTCTTGCGGCAGCGTTAAAGGTTCTAAATAATTGCACACTCCGAATCTGGCAGCTTACTCAAAGCGAAGCGCCAAATAGAGTCAAGTCAACTTTGAATAGACGCCTCGCCTTTGGGTTTTTCCAACTTACAAGGCTTGCCCAAGAATTTGAAAGTTTTCAGCTGATAGGGAATCCAATTCTTTCGAAAAACGCTTTATGTTTCCGAAAAAGTTTTCATATGCGGCGCGAAACATTGAAAAAGTCTCGTCGTACCTGTTGTTTAAGACTTTTGTTCGCATAAAACGTCACAACGCCCGATCAAATTGAGATTAGGCGAGCACGGCGGCAAAAAAGGTGTTTTTATTCGACTCGTTTTGGAAAGTCCGAAACTCAACGACTCCGATAATGCCTCGCGACGCCATAAAAAGAATCGGTTCGGTCGGGTTGTTTTTCGGATTGCGCGATTTTATTTGCCAAACTCGCGTTGCGCTTCCGCCCCGGCTTTTGCCGGAACAACCTTTGTTTTTATAAACGAAGTTCATACGACGTCATGGAAAAGCTCCAAAGGAGGATTCGGGATAATTTCGGCGACGTTATAACAAAACCTCTGGGAAAAATCGGTTCCGACTAGCATATCTTAAGCAGTATGGGAAATCGCAGCTTTGGTTGACTACAAGAACACTTATTTCCACGAACGCCTGCCGCGCCGTTTCCTAAAAATCGCGCTCATACTCGCCTCTAAAAGCGCCGACTTTTGTCTCGACTCCGCCCGCCTTAGCGCCTTAACGGCGCCGTTGCGGCGGGCTGCGTCGAGACAAAAGGTTAGCCGCGCCGCTAATTATTAGGAACAAGGGAGAGCCGGAAGCCGACGTTGCCGTGCCGACGACCGGCAACGAAGTAGAGCCGGTAAGCCGACCTGCAGCGCTGGGCGTTGTGGTTCCAGCTGCCGCCGCGCAGCACGCGGAGCGTGCCGGTTGCAGATCCGCGCGGATCTGTTGAGCCGCTAGAAGGATAGTCGCCGTACCAATCCTCGCACCATTCCCAAACGTTGCCGTTCATATCAAAAAGCCCCCAAGGATTCGCAGAATAACTGCCGACAGGCGCCGTCTTACCTAGATATTTGCCTTCCACGTCTGTTCCATAAGGGTATCTGCCGTCGCAATTCGCCTTATCGCCATTAAGAACGCCGCCCCATGGGAAAGGAGTCGTCGTACCAGCGCGACAGGCGTATTCCCATTGAGCCTCAGTGGGAAGCGCAAAACGCGCGCCTGCAGGAGCGAAGCCAAGCTCGTTCAGCTTAGCGACGAACTTTTGACAGTCCTCCCAAGAGACGCATTCGACTGGCAGATTAGCGCCCTCAAACTCGCTAGGATTATCCTCCATGATCGACTCCCACATTAACTGCGTTACCTCCGTTTCAAGCATCCAAAAGCCAGACGACAACGTTACTTTATGAAGGAATTCATCGAGGTCTCGTCCCCGTTCCGTTCCGGGACTGCCCATCATAAAACTGCCGGGGGACGCCCAATGGAAACGAAAGGGAACGCCTTCGATTTTAATGACGCGCAGATCGCCCGACTCCTTACCGGCGAAAGAAGCCGACCATTCTTCTGCGGGAGTTTCGTCTCCCTGCAACATATCCTCGGTAACGCGCAGAAACGCGCGCCCAATCTCGGCGTACGTCTCAGGCGCGACAACATTTAGCGGATAGTGGGTCAGCGTCTGTTCCAGTTCGTTTTTTTGAGATTCCAGTTCCGTTACCTTCTCGTCGGTTCGTTTCATGCCCTGCTCGAGGTATTTGGCAATTATTGCGTCGCAAGCTTGTATGTCCTTCGCCAGCTGCTCATGCGCCTCTGCTAACAGAGAAGGATATTGTTTAGCAAGAGCGAGAATTTCGTCTTCAACCGCCTTAACGAGCTGGTGGTCCTCGTCATGGTCCGCCAGAAGTTCGCTGCGTTTCCCCTCGAGTTCTTCGCAGTCGTTCTTCAAGCTATCAACAGCTTCCCTAGCTACCCTGAAGTCCTTGCTTTCACTCCAAGCGTAAACAGCATTGCCAAAGGCCAAAACGCTTGAAACCGCAAGCGCTGCAAAGAATACCAGCGTCTTAGTTTGTCTTCTCATGATTGACAGTCTCTCCTAAGTTACAATAAGTTGCCAAAGGGACCGGTTACGAAAAGCTAGCGCCCAGAGTATATAGGTTTTGCTAAACAGCAATCCAAAGCCCAATACTCTACACTATCTTAACCGTTTCTAAAAATTTTTTCAAGCAAAAACAACAGTTTTGAGACGCTTTTTAGAAGAAACTAATACTTTTGCTGAAAATAGAGTCTCTAAGGGTTTATCAGGAAATAATTCGAGGATAACTTTCTTTGCCTTGTTGAGCGTAATCATTGCCTCAGCCGGCGTCAGCAAGGCGATAAAGGAGGTTGTTGTTCCTGTCGAGGACATAATTATCGAAAACGCTTGAACCGCGGATCATACGCCTCAACGACCCAACATCTGGCTCGAAAATTAGGATTGGTCTCCAATTCTTTCTTTTCTTCGCCGCGTGGTCGGCGCATGAGGCGTAAAACCGTTGGCTTCAACGAAATTCTCTTTTCTAGCAAATCCGCCGGGATCGCGTAATTTCTCCTGGGTCGGAACAAACGGTTCGACAAGAGCCCAAAATTCGTCCGAAATTTCCTAGGCGCCCGCGCGCATTGGTTGCCCCCTAAATGGATGTTTAGGTTACAGCAGGTAATCCGCGTCAATGTGTCGCAGGATAACTATTGGATAAGCCATAAGCGTCGATCAAAATAAGTTAAGATTGAAGGCGAGCTATTCGTTTGTTGGCGACAACTTAGCAAATATTGCCGCCGAATTCGGCGGCAATATGAGTTGAAAGTAATTTTTTGGTTTAAAATCACTCCGCGAATTCTAACGAGGAGCCGTTTTTCACGACGACAGCCGCTTTATTCCATCCGCCTTTTGAACATATAGATCGCGGCAAGAAGGGAGACGGCGGCGACGATCGCAAGAGGAATCAAACACGCTATGATCGCTTCGGTCGACGTGCCGCGTAAGAATAAGCCCCTCATCGCTTCCATCTCCCAACGAACAGGATTGACAACGGTGCAAGCTTTCAGCCAATACGGCATATTTTCTATAGGGGCGGCAAATCCGGAAAGCATAATCGCGGGCGGTATGAAGATAAAGGCGCCCAGCGTCGACTGCTGCTGCGTGGTCGACAACGAGCTTATCATCAAGCCGATACTTACAATAGACGCGAGATAGGTTATTGTCGTCAGCAACATGAGTCCAAAGGAGCCTTGCAGAGGCAATTTGAACCCAAAGATAACGATCGCGGTAATGAGCAAGACGGATCCAGTTGCAAGGAATACAGCAGCGATCATTTTTCCCGCGACAATTTCAATCGGCGAGGCGGGAGTAACAAGCAGCTGTTCAAACGTGCCCATTTCTCGTTCTCGCGAAATCGAGAGCGCGGAAACCATAATGCCGACCGTTGTCGTAATGAGGCATATAAGCCCCGGCATGAACGAATTTCGCGCGATTAAGTTCGGATTGAACCATCTCCTTACGACAGGTCCGGACGTCATCGGCTCGCCGTTTGCATTTTGAAACGCCGCCTGCACTCCGTACGTCTGCGTGATTTGCGCGACATATCCTCCCAGAATTGCCGACGCGTTCGCTCGGCGGCCGTCGACAAGAAACTGAACTTTCGCCGTTTCGTCCTTACTGAGCATCCGCGCGGAAAAATCGTTTGGGACCGCCAGCCCGGCAAAAATCTCGCGCTGTTCGATCGCCTCCTTTAATTCTTCGTAACTTTGATAGTAACGAACCTCTTTAAAGACGGGTTTTGTTCCAAAGGACAGAAGGAATGTCGACGACTCGACGCCAGAGTCCAAATTGACCACGCCAAGCCGCACATTCGTAACGTCTAACGAAACCGCAAACGAAAACATAACGAGTTCGATTATCTGCGGAACAATCAATATATTGCGCGTTTTCGGCGTTCCGAGAGCGATTATTACCTCTTTTAAAAATAAGCGCCAGACGCGGCGTATTGAACCAAGCATAATCAGCGCTCCTTCTTAAAGTCGTTTCGGCGTCTTTAGGATAGCGGCGCAAACGACGACGGCTCCAATGACGCACATATAGCCGATCTGGGTCAGTAACAACAACCAGACGTCCCCTGCCATAAAGATCGTTTGCAGACAAACGACGTAATATCGCGCCGGAAATATGTATGTGACAAGCTGGATAATCTTCGGCATCGCGTCTATTTCAAAGATCGCGCCGGACAGGATGAAATTCGGCAGGAACCCTGACAAAACGGCGACTTGCGACGCGACGCTCTGGTCGCGGCATATGGACGATATAAAAATTCCCTGCGTCGTCGCGACAAGGAGAAAGACGCTCGACGAGAGCAAATACGCCGCAAACGAGCCTCGAAACGGCACGTCAAATAAGAGTTTCGAAAGAAACAAACCGCCGATCGCCGCGGCTAAGCCCAGGAGAAAATACGGGATAAATTTCCCAACAAACATTTCGAATTTTCCGACAGAGGCGGCAAGAGTCGCCTCCATCGTTCCACGCTCCCACTCTCTTGCAACGACAAGAGCGGTAAGCAACGTCCCAATTATAGCGAGAATCATCGCGATCGAGCCGGGTATCAAGCTGTGCCGCGTTATCTGCGCGGGGTTGTACATCGTTTTCGTTTCTAGGTCGATTTTGCCCGCTAAGCCGCCCTCGCCTGTTTCTCTTAGCCGCAGCGACGTCCATTTCATAAACGCGGCGCGCAAGTAGTTTTCCACAATAAACGCAAGGTTCGTATCGCCGCCGTCGGTCAGTATCTGAACGACGCCGATTTCTCCCTGAGAAATTCTTTTCGTAAAATCGTTGGGCACGACGACGACTGCCCGAATGATTTCGTCGCGCATCGCAAGTTCCGCTTCTGTGCGCTCGGCGTAGAATTTTACCTCGATATATTTAGACGCGTCGAGCGAATTATAAAACGACCTTGCTAACGGAGAAGCGTCTTCTAAGACGACTCCAGTCTTCACGTCCGTAACGTCTAACGAGAGTCCGAAGCCGAAAATGAAGAGCAAAATAGCGGGCAATACGAAGGCGATCATCAGAGCGCTTGGATCCCGAAAGACTTGCAGCCATTCTTTCCAGACGATTGCGCCGAGCCGTTCGACTGTTTTCATTTTGCGGCTCCTTCTCTTCCCTGTTTGATTAACCGAATGAACGCGTCCTCTAGGGTCGGATCGGGCGTCGCTGCGGTCGCTGCGGACGCTTTCAGTTCGTCGGGAGCGCCTTCGGCAATTTTATACCCGTCGAGAATCAGCGCCAACCGATCGCAGTACTCCGCTTCGTCCATAAAGTGGGTCGTAACGAGCACGGCGACGCCTTGTTCGGCAAATCGGTTGACACGGTTCCAAAACTCGCGGCGCGCTATGGGGTCGACGCCGGACGTCGGTTCGTCGAGAAAGAGCGCGTCCGGATTGTGAATTGTCGCCGTCGCGAGCGCGAGACGCTGCTTAAAGCCAAGGGGCATAAGGCCCGCTTTGGTTCGTTCGAATCGGCGCAAATCGTATTCGTCGAGCGCTCGTTCGATCGCGCGATCTCGAGCCGAGCCCGAAAGACCATAAACGCCGGCATAAAAGACAAGGTTCTGCTTGACGGTCAGTTCGGCGTAGAGAGAAAATTTCTGCGCCATGTATCCCAACCTGCTCCTTGCGGCGCCGGGCGCTTTCCTCAAGCTGACCCCGCCGACATAGCCGTCGCCGGAAGTTGGACGCAGCAGACCGCACAGCATCTTGAAGATCGTGCTCTTGCCCGCGCCGTTAGGACCGAGCAAGCCGAAAATTTCGCCCGGCTTGATCTCGAATCCGACGTCCGCCGCCGCGGTAAACGCGCCAAATTTTTTCGTCAGTCCTTCGGCGACGACAACGTTTTCGTCAGAACGCCTTTTGGGTCGCGGTTCTCTATCGGCGCCTTCTTTTTCCTTTGGCGCTCCGCCGAGCCGGTCGATAAAGCCGTCTTCAAAGCACGGTCTTGTTAATACGACGTTTCGTCCTTCAAAAACAGCGTCCGAATCGCTCGCAGGGTCGAACGCTCGGTTCATCGTGGCGCGAATAGAACTTCCGTGAATGGTCGCGTCGACAATTTCTTCTTTTTTTAACAGGGTTGCGACCAATTTCCTTCGTTCGTACGGCTCGACGTTCACGACGCGCACGACTTTGCCTTCCATATTTTTCGTCAACTCTTTGGGAACGCCCGCGAAGAGCAGCTTGCCTTTATTCAACAGGATCGTCTCGTCGAACAGCTCCGCTTCGTCAAGGTAGGAGGTGCTCCACAGAACGACCGTCTCTTCGGTAACTTGTCCTCGAACCATACGCCATAGCTCGCGACGGCTCAGCGGATCGACGCCGACGCCCGGCTCGTCGAGCACGAGCAATCGCGGGGTCGTAATCAACGCACACGCTAAGCCGAGCTTCTGCTTCATGCCGCCTGAGAGGCGCCGCGCCAGTCTTTTTGTGAAGAGGGTCAGGCCGGTAAATTCGAGCAGTTCCTCAAATCGTTCCTTACGGCGCGACCGCGGCAGATTGCGCAATTTCGCATAGAGCGAAAGGTTCTCCATGACGGTTAGGTCTTCGTACAGCCCGAATTTTTGGGGCATATAGCCCATCATTTCACGGACGCGCGACGTCTGTTTCACAACGTCGTATCCGAACGCGGTGATCGAACCTGCCGTCGGCGTCAATAATCCGGCGATTAAGCGCAGCGCCGTCGTCTTTCCGGCGCCGTCGGGACCGACTAAGCCAGTAATTTTGCCGGGCTCGATCGTCGCAGAAATCGAGTCGAGGGCGGGCGTTGTCGAGTTCGGAAAGCGTTTTGTCGCGGCGTTGAAGACAATCATTATTCTTCCTCATGTTCTTCGGAAAGAATAGCGGTCGTTTCGTTCAGGAGCGGAATTCTGACGTCGACGGGCGCGCCTTGCCGCAAGCCCAAATCAGGGGTCTCGACAATGATCCTCGCTCGATAGACAAGATTTGTGCGCAGGTTTGGCGTTTCGACAGTTTTCGGAGTAAATTCCGCTTCAGGAGAAATATAGCCGATATGCCCGAGATATTTTTTGTCGGAGGAATCGGTTGAAATTTCAACGGCTGTTCCCGGCGCGACTTTGCCGAGATCCGGCTCCTCGAGGAAGACGTAGACCCAAACGACGTCGCGAATCGAAAGAGCGGCAACGGTCTGTCCCGGCGCGACGATAGCGCCCGGCTCGGCGACGCGCGTGAGGAGTATGCCGTCGTTAGGAACGGTCAGAATGGCGTCTTCTAGGGCGATTTGAGCCTTCTGCAGCGCGGCTTCCGCCTGCGCAACAGCGGCTTTTGCCGCGTCAATATCTTCTTGCCGCGTCCCTTCTTCAAGCAGTTCCGCCGCAGCCAAGGCTCGCGTCAACCGCGCTTTGGCGACGTCGCGCGTCGACAGCGAGGCGTCGTAACCGCTTTGGCTCACGGCGTTTTTGCCGATGAGACTCTCATTGCGCTCGAGGTCCGCCTGGGCCAGTTCCAATGCCGCCCTGCATTCTTCCACATACGCTCTTGCTTCGTCAATTTCCTGTTTTCTCGCGCCGTTGACGGCTTTTTCGAGGGTTGCTCGAGCTTGCGCCAAGGATGCTTGAGCAAGTTGAACGTCTGCGACGTTCAATGAGTCGTCAAGCTTCGCAAACGGGCTTCCTTTTTTTAGCTCGTCCCCTTCTTCGGCGAATATTTCGGTAATTCTCCCTCCGACGCGAAAACTCATATTGACGCGTCGAATCTCGACGTTCCCATGATAAATCAACGCGTCGATTTCCGGCGCGTTCTTTTTCTGTTGTTCACGTATGTAGAAGAACGCGGCGACTGCAGCCGCTGCAATCAGCAGGACGATAATTTTTTTCAGGACCTTCATTGCCGCGCCCCTTCAGGAGATTGAATCAAAGACGTAAAAATCGTTACGAGCATCTGCTTGCCCTGTGTCATACGCTCTTTCATATCCTCGTCATAAAGCGCTAATTCAAAGCACAGACCGCGAAAGAATCGAACGAACACCAGCGCTAACTCGACGTCGGACGCATTAAACTGAACCGCGCGTTCCTTGCGTATTCTGCTGAAGAGCGCGGCGATCGGAACGTTCGTATTTTGCTCAATTACTTCAAGCAATTTCGTTTGGTACGCGTCAAACATATGTATGTCAATAAGGGCGTAACGAACTAATTTAAAATGAGAGTTCGCGGCGATCGTTTCCACCAACGTTTCAATGTCGTCTTGAACAGTCGGACCGCGCAAAACTATCGAATCTATCGCTTCGCTGAGACCGGAAAGCCGGTCGCAAATCACGCATAAAAACAATTCGTCCTTACTGCCAAACCATTGGTAGATTGTCGACAAGGAGCCGCCGGCTTCGCGGACAACCTCAGCAAGAGAAACGTTGTTGTAGCCGAGCTCTTCGAACATACGGTCCGCTGTTTCCACGACTTTGCGCCAGCGCTCTTTGCCGCGCTGGGTCGGCGGTTCGTGAAAGGCTCGGGGTTCTTTTAATTTTTTAGCGTTCATAATAAGCCTCTTTTTAAAGTGTAATGTAATATACATTATTCTTTAAAAAGTCAAGCAGACGCCGAGAAGAGAATCCCGGCGTCTACTTGGGGTTAACTGTATCGCTAATCTCAAAATAAAAGTTATTCGTTAAGAGATTTCGTCAAGAGCCACTCATAGAGCTCTTGTTCCGCATAAGCGAGATCCCAGCAATTATGTCCGACGCCAGGATAGACGGTAATTTTGGCGTCGTCGTTTCCCGCTTGTTTTATAGCGTCGATAAGCGCTTGGTCGTCTTCAAGTTTAACGAGCGGGTCGTCGGCGCCGTGGAACGCCCAAACAGGCATAGTCATCGAATCAGCGTTTGCTGTATCGAACCTACCGCAAACGGGCGCAATAGCGGCGATTTTTCCCGCCCCAATCGCGGCGACGCTATAGGTTCCCATTCCCCCAAGGGAAACGCCCGTAACGTAAATCCGCGACTTATCGATCGGGTACTTGGCGCACACTTCGTCGATAAGTTCCATATTCTGTAACGCAGACCACCGGACGCCCCGCTTGCATTGCGGCGAAACAGTGAAGAACTTCCAGGTTTTCGCAATTTCAGGATCGTCGCACAGCTTCGGCGGACCGTACTTTTTCAGAAGTTGGGGATTGTCTCCACATTCTCCTATGCCATGCATGAAGACCATCAACGGAAAGCCCGCTTCGTTTTTCGCAGAAACGTCGCTCGGCTCGAACGCCCAAAAACTGACGGATTCCTTCTGTTCTGGATCGATTCTATCCGGTCCTCTCCACAATTCACTGAGATTAGCGGGCAATTCCGCTTTCATGAGAACCTGTTTGCCAGGAACAGTATTCGGCCCCGTAATCGTCGGGGGCAATTGTTTGGAGAGAAGCCAGTCGTACAACATTGGATTCTCGTAAGTACGCGTCCAGACGTCGTGTCCGGCGTCGGGGTAGGTAGTAAAAATAACGTTCTTGTTTCCGAGTTCGCGGACCTTGTCGACTAAGTTGCTCGAGTATTCGTATTTGACGGCTTCGTCTGCTGTTCCATGGAACGCCCATATCGGAGTCTTAGTCATTTTTGGGGCAAATTCGAGCGGATACCCGCCGCAGATAGGCGCGGCCGCCGCGACAATGTCAGCGTGATGCGCGACCATTCCCCAAGTTCCGAATCCGCCCATCGACAGACCAGTAACGTAGATCCGGGAACAATCAATAGGATATTGCTCGCAGATTTGGTCGACCAAGACGCGCAGCTGCGCTGGGGACCAGAATCCCCTGTCTTTAGCTTGCGGGGAAACGGTAACAAATTTCCACGTCTTCGCTTTTTCAGGGTCGGCGCAGTACTTAACCGGTCCATGAATTTTCACCGCGTCGGCGTTGTCGCCGCGCTCGCCGGCGCCGTGCAAGAAGAGCAAGAGCGGGAAACCGGCGTCTGTCTTCTCCGTCTCGTCGACCGGCATGAAGAACCAATATTTTACCGTTTCGGTCCTGGTTGCATCGATAGGGTTCTCGCCGCCGAGATCCATTGATTCTCCCCAATTCCATTTCCCTAAGGTAAAGGGCAGTTCAGCTGTCATCAACACTTGTTCGCCCGGTTTCACGGCGTTTGTTTCGTTCATGTTCTGAGCCCACGACGTCGCCGAGCAAGCGCAGAGCGCCAGCAAGGCGACAGTCGACGTTAAGGTGGTCGTATGTTTCATCGGATTTCTCCTTGTTTAGTGTGGCGCGAGGATTCGCTTCGGCAAACCGCGGCACGCCCGTCGTTTATATTGCCTAAAAACTGCCGCGCCAGTTTAAGCCAAAATCCTCGCGCTAATAAGAAAAAGCGCCTGTCTTTCGCTATTGAATCAACGCGGGGACGCCAAGAATCGTAACGATGTAGTCTTCTAGAACTCCAATCGTCGGTCTCTCAAAAATAAGGGTCCATAATCCCGGTTTCGGCGCAATGGGCGCGCCAGTTGCTTCGTCGACCTCAGCCGACCAGACGCCTAATGCGGAGACGTTTTCAAGTTTCTCCACTTGTTTTCCGTCAGGATCAACGATCGTAACGGTAACTCGTTCCGCAGGACTCCCGACCACGCGCAAACCGAGGTCTTCTGTTCCTGTCGGGACATAAAATTTAAAGGTTCCCACTGTTCCGCAAACGTTCAAACTCGGCCGCGCGGCAGTCAGAACGGGGTCGTCGCTCGTCATTTCGAGGACGCTTGGTCCGAAGTTCGTGTCAAGAGAATGCCAGCCGCTTTCTTCCGCTTTATATTCGAACGTCTTCGGCGCTAGGTCGGTCTCCATCGGATCGAGCGTAATTTCTTTACCGGAAGGCGTTTTGAGGGTCGAAAGGACCGGATTGACATGATAGGAGCCTAATTGGCGTTGTTGGAACGTCCAAGTAATGGTCTCGCCTGCCTTTGCGAAGAAATAATACGTTCCTTCTCCGCGCGTTCTGAACCCTTGTTTTTTGCTCGCATTCTCTTTCCAAAAATTGGCGATTTCAGAAGATTGCGCTTCGTAATTCGGGTCGTTTAAGACGTCGAACGGAACTGCTGCGACGCGGCGCGCGTTCAGCTGCGGAAAAAGTTCGAAGATTTTTTCTTCATTCAGCTCGGCGACAGAACTCGATTCGACGGCGCCGTCTTTATCGAGTTTCGTCGACTTGATCGCGCCGGAAATCTTTTTAAATCCGACGCCTTCGCTCGACGCGTCGCGCATCAGGAACAGGAAGTCGGGCGCGTCGGAGGAAGCGTCGATAATCTCGACGTTGTCAAAGGAAAATCCGCCGTTAGCGTCGAGGTCCGTGCCGACAGCAATTAAAGAAATTCCGGACTCGACGGTCGTTTCACGCCATTTTTCCACCAATTCTTCCGTCTTCACGTTGAAATCGTAATCGGCGTATTCTCCGAACTTCAGCGCTTTGTCCGCGCTCGGCGTCACAATCTTCACGTTCTTAAAGGCAAAAGGCGCGCCGTCGGCCCATTTGCTGCGGATCTCCACGCCGACGAAGTTGCCGATCAAGTCGGTATTGACGACGTCGATTTGTCCGTGGAGAGTTTTTTGTTCTCCGTTTGTCGCTGCGAAAGAGAGTCCGGAGTGGTTTCGAACCGCTTGACAGTCTTCCATACGGACCGAAAGGTCCTCGCCGATATCTTTCAAATTAACCAGATAGAACGTGAACCCGGCGCCATGGTTATTAATCGCTTTGACACGACGCATCACGACGTTGGTAATTTGTTCGTCGTCTAAGTTCGGCTCGAAATCGATA
This sequence comes from Thermoguttaceae bacterium, assembly GCA_028695965.1. Taxonomy (GTDB): domain Bacteria; phylum Planctomycetota; class Planctomycetia; order Pirellulales; family Thermoguttaceae; genus RUG369. The sequence continues at coordinate 18,217 of JAQVHZ010000032.1, forward strand.
CCGGCGGCGGGAGCAGTTCCGACGGTGTCGCGCACCAGGACGTCTTCAATCAACATACCGTCGACGCTGATAACGCTGATACCTTGGCGGTTATTCGCCACGCAGTCGACGTTCTTGACAGTGATGTTGCGACATGGGACGCCCCGCTTGCTCACGCCAACATAAATCCCGTCCCCGCCAGTATCGGCGATCGTGAGATTTTCAAGCGTTACGTTTTCAGAGCTCAAGATCGAGACGCCGTGCCGCCATTCCGATTTTTGATAGGGCTCGTTCCAATACTCCTGTTTGCGCATCCGCAGCGCTGCGCCCTTCCCTTCTCCGCGAATCACAATATTCGAGGCTCCAGAAGCGGTGAGCAAGGCGTCGCCCAGTTTTTTGAACTCGCCTTGCTTCGCAATGATTTCCGCGCCTTCTTGCAGGACAAGTTCAAGGTCGCCGCGCAAGACGATCGGACGCACGTTCCATGAACTCGCTTGTTTGTCGACAATAACGGTCTTCGCTCCAGAATCGATCGCTTTTTGCAAACACTCGGTAGCGTCTTCAGCGTTAAATCCAAAACTCGAGGCGACGACGGCGTCGGCGGCATAGAGCGGCGACGTCGAAAGGACTGCAAGCGCTATAAAACCAAGAAAGATTCCTTTGAATATTCGCATAAAATAGCCTTTTCCAAAAAAGGGATAGAAAAAATCCCGACACATGGCGCGCCGGGAATACACGAGTTGATTATGTTCCGTTAAACGCGTTCGCGTTACGCTTATTTTGCAGCCGCGCACGCCTTGCGTTCTTCTTCTTCTCTTCGCAGTTCAGGAGACGCGGCGTTGAAGATTAATGCAAAGAGCACAAGAGCGGCAAAGGACGAAAAAACGAGCATGCCAAAAACACGCGGCCAACCGGCGTTCGAGATCTCCGCGCGTCCTTCGATAGCGGCTTTCGTAACGGCTTCTTCGACGCTCGTTCTTTGCGCGTCGTCGAGCGTTATGCCCTCCAAGAGCTTGTCGATGGCGGCGTCGTAACTCGCTCGTCTTTTTTCGAGTTTTTCAGTGAGTTTCTTGCCTTGATACGATTCGCGGTCGCCTTTGAAGAGGTCGTACGAATGTTGCGTGTCATAGGCGCCTTCCGCAGCTTTCACGAGGTCGTCGACGCCTTTTGCCAAAATCTTGTCGGCGTCGATCCCTTCGACGTCGATCGTTTGCGCCACTGCGGCGGCAACGTTCGCGGAGCGTTGTATTTCATAAGGTTCGGTCGCGGAGTCGACGATAAGCCCAACGCCAAAACCGGTAACGATCGTCGCAAGATAACCGAACAAGCCGGTCAGACCGCTCGAGGCGGCGCCCGATTTTTTCGTGGCGATCGTTGCGGCGACGCACCCGATCAGGCATTGCGGACCATAAATGAAGAAGCCTATCATGCTCATGACGAGAATATTCAAGACGAGCGACCGGGAGTCAAGCTTCCAGAATACGAAAGACGCGATCAAACAGCCGAGCATATAGACGAAACACGCTTTTGCGCCGCGGCCCTTGAAGACTTTGTCCATCAGGACGCCGCTCAAGATGATGCCAAACGCTCCGAAAATTTCGTAGCTCGCGGTCGCCCAACCGGCGGATTTAAGGTCAAGCCCCTTCGATTGGGATAGAAACGTCGGCGCCCAGTCGAGAATCGAGAACCGTACGATGTACACGAAAAAGTTTGCAAAGCAGAGAACCCAAACGGCCCAATTCGAGAAGACGTTTTTACGAAGATCGTCCCACAAGCGCGTTTTTTCTTCTTCTACAACAACCGGCTGCGCAGGTTCGCATTTTTCCGATTTCTTGCCGTGTTTCCACGCATAGTAGACTTCAACAGGTTCGAACCCTTCTTTTTCCGGCGAATCGCGCAGCGCCCAGAAAAGCCATATCGAGCCGAGAATACTCAAGGACGCCGGGACTAAGAAGCAGTATTTCCATCCGAAAGCGACCACAAACGAGTTGAGCAGGAAGACGAGCCCCGCGCCAAAAGAGTGGGAGATGTTCCACGTCGCAAATTTAATGCCGTGTTCTTGGGGCGCAAACCAATGCATTAAGCTCTTTGCACAAGGAGGGAACCCCATGCCTTGAACCCAGCCGTTGATAATCCAGAACGAACCAATAATCCAAGCGATCACATTCGCTTTCGATTCGGCGGAGACGCCCATAGCGGTCGCAATATCTGCCGAGAATCCGCAGAACACGTTCGTCATCGCGGCAAGAAAAAGCCCGATCGACATAAAGTAACGCGGATTGACGCGGTCGCTCCAAACGCCGTTGACAAATCGCGAAAAGCCGTATAAAACGCCGTGGATTGTCAGGAACAGCCCTAGGGTTGTTTTAGTAATGCCGATATCTTCAAGACCCGGCATCGCCATCGTAATGCTCTTACGGACGAAATAGAAAAAAATGTACCCGATCATCGTACCCAACAGGATACGCCATCGCCAATATTCGTATTCCCTGTCAGTGCGGACCTTCGGAACGGCAGTCAGTTCATTCGCCATATTCACAAACTCTCTTAGCTATTAGTTTAATCGTTTAAATCACTTTGTTTTTGCTTCAACAAGCAGATCGCGCAAGACGGAAATATCGTCCAAAACCAATTCTGGGGTCAAGCCGCTTTCTTTCAGCGTTTCAATGGTCGCTTCGCCGGTCAGGACGAGAACGCCGACAACCTTTGCGCGCCGCGCCATTTCGAGGTCGGTGTAGATGCGGTCGCCAACCATCATGACTTCGTCGGGCGCGAGGCCGTATTTGTCCATAATACTGCCGATCATCGCCGCAGACGGCTTGCCGGGCGCTGCTTCCGGACGACGCTTCGTAACGTTTTCAATCAACGCTTGAACAGCGCCGCAGTCGACTAAAATGGTTTTGAGGTCGGTTGGACATACCGTATCAGGGTGAGTGGCGATATACGGCTTGCCTTCTCCGATCCAGTAGGTCGCTTTGCAGAGTCTGTCGTAGGTGAGAGTTGTGTCAAAGGCGACGACGACCAGCTCCGGTTCGTCTGTTTCGTTGTATTCGTCGATCATTTCATAGCCGTGTTCGACAAATTCTTCGCGCAAACTTGCCGTTCCGAGAACGTAGATTTTTTTGACTTTTGGATAATTCTGCTTCAAATAGAAGAAGGTCGCAGTCGCGGAAGTGGAGATGTTGTCAGGAGTCGCTTTGAGCCCTAGTTTCAAGACTTTCTCCAGATAGTCTTTTGCGCTCCGCGACGAATTGTTAGTAAGGAACGTGTAATCGACGCCGATTTTTTCGAGCGTTTCAAAGACGTTGACTGTAAATGGGAAGACCGTCCCACCCTTATAGATGGTGCCGTCCATGTCGAAAACAACCCGCTTGATCTTCGTCAAGTCGACCGTGGGGTTCAAGTAATGGACAGGATGTTCGTTCAGTTGAAAAGAATCGGACATAAGGTTACCTTTCCTGTTCTAAATCTAATCGCGCCGAAACGCCGTCAAACATACGTGTGATTATCGCGGATTCGGGGAGTCTTTTCAAGACGTACGAACGAAAAAGTTCAAAAAAAGGACAAAATTGCAATATACGTCCCGTAAGACGAGCGCGGTTCCCTTGCGCCCCTTAACAAAAAACAGCAAAAAGTTATAATGTTCCGCAAAGAAATTCACTATTCGACTAATGCGCCGCTCAGGAGTCGCTCGTCTAGAAAGGGTTTGCGATATGACGTTACAACTTAATACGATTGAAGAAGCCATCGAATCGTTCCGCAAAGGCGAAATCGTTATTGTGATGGACGATGAAGATCGTGAAAACGAGGGCGATTTCATCTGCGCAGCAGAAAAAGTGACGCCCGAACACGTCAATTTTATGCTGACTCACGGTCGGGGTCAAACGTGCGTTCCGCTCCTTCCGGAAACGTGCCGACGGCTTGACCTCACGCAAATGGTTCAAGACAATACAGCGCCCCTTAAAACGGCGTTCACGATACCTGTCGACCACGTCGCTGCGCGCACCGGCATCACCGCGCAAGAGAAAGCGATGGCGATTCGCGCGCTTGCCGATCCGAACAGCAAAACTACTGATTTTGTTCGTCCGGGACACATCTTCCCGCTCGAAGCGAAAGAAGGGGGCGTCCTTCGCCGCGCAGGCCACACGGAAACAGCCGTCGACCTTGCTCGTCTTGCGGGCCTTTTCCCCGCCGGTCTTCTTACGGAGATTCTCAATGAGACGGGCGATCGCGCGACGACCGATGAACTCGTTGAAATAGCGCATAATTTCAATCTTAAAATTGTTACGGTCGCCGACCTGATTAAATATCGCCGCCAACGCGAAAAGATCGTCGACCGGGTCGCCGACGCCCAGCTTCCGACAAAATACGGTCCCGCCCAGATCTACGCTTACAAAATTAAATACGAGACGGGCGAGCCGATCGCGATCGTTTACGGGGATCTCTCTTCCGTCGACGCTCCGCTTACGCGTCTTCACTCTTCTTGCTTCACTGGCGACCTTGTCGCCTCGCTGCGCTGCGACTGCGGCGATCAGCTCCATATGGCGTTGAAAAAGATCCAAGAAGAAGGCGTCGGCGTTCTTATCTACCTTCCGCAAGAAGGACGCGGCATCGGGTTGACGGAAAAGATTAAAGCGTACGCGCTGCAAGACAATGGCATGGACACGTGCGAAGCGAACCTTGCGCTCGGTCATCCTGTCGATCTTCGCGATTATGGAGTCGGAATCCAGATACTCAAAGATCTCGGCCTGCATAAAGTCCGCTTGATGACTAACAATTCTAAGAAAGTCGACGCGTTCATCTACGGCGGATTCGATCTGACTGTTACCGAACAAATTCCGCTCGAAGCGCCGTGTAACGAACACAATCGCGCCTATCTCGAAACGAAACGCGATAAAATGGGGCACACGATTCTGTAGTTGCACGAAACGCTGCAAATATCCCAAAACGCGCAAACGAACGAACGTTTGCGCGTTTTTCACGATTCCTATTTATCGACGACTTCCGGGAGCGGCGACGCCTTGCGAGCGCCTACTTTGCTATATCGGTCGTTCTCGATTCTCGAATGACGGTAACCTTGATTTCACCAGGGAATTGCAAGCGCTTTGTCAGTTCGGCGGCAATATCGCGGCAGGTCTTTGCCGCGCTTTCGTCGGTCGTGAGCTGAGAATTCACAATAACGCGCATCTCGCGGCCCGCCTGAACGGCAAACGCTTGTTCGACGTACGGAAACTCTAAGGCGATTTTTTCAAGTTCTTCCATCCGCTTCACATAATGTTCCAAGGTCTCGCGCCGCGCGCCAGGTCGGGACGCGCTGCATGCGTCGGCGGCGGCAACCAAGGTTGTGTACGGATTGGCCGTTCGCGGGTCCTCGTGGTGATTCAACGCCGCCTGAACGACTTCAAAAGGTTCGCCGTACCGTTTCAATATGTCGGCGCCTATTTTTGGATGCCCGCCTTCAAGCTCGTGGTCTGCGGCTTTGCCCAGGTCGTGTAAGAGTCCGCAACGACGCGCCAAACGCTCGTTAAGCCCCATTTCTGCAGCAATGGCGCCCGCGAGAAACGCTACTTCGATCGAATGACGAAGCACGTTTTGACTGTAACTCGTGCGAAAATATAGTCTGCCCAAGAAATTGACGACGCGTTCGTTCGGACGCGGGATTTCCACTTCCTGGCACGCCTCTTCGCCAACGCGCTGCATAAAATCCTGGATATCGCGACTCGTTTGTTCGTAGACTTCCTCAATTCTCGACGGATGAATGCGGCCGTCGGCTATGAGGCGCGTTAAGGTCAGCCTTGCGATTTCGCGCCTAATGGCGTCAAAGGCGCTGACGATCACGACGCCCGGGGTGTCGTCAATGATGACGTCGACGCCGGTAATGCGTTCAAACGCGCGGATATTCCGGCCTTCACGACCGATGACGCGCCCTTTTATGTCGTCGTTGGGAATGTCGACGGTGTTCGTCGTCGCTTCGGCTGTGTGGGAGGCGGAGTAGCGCTGCAACGAGAGTAAGAGCATACTCCTTGCGTCTTCTTCACAGCGCTCGGCAATCTTTTTCTCATGCTTCAAAATGATAGCGCCGGCTTCCTCAATCAGTTCTTTATCAAGCTTTTCAAGAAGCCTCTTACTCGCCTCTTCTTTAGTGAGGTTCAGGACCTCGTACAGCGCTTTGTCTTGCGCGTCAATTTTCTTTTGAAGCTCGCTTTCAAGGAGTTCTTGTTCCTCGATTTTTTTGGCAAGCAGGCGCTGAGACTCTTGAACGTTGCGCTCTTGTTTGCGCAAATCTTCGGCTTGTTGGTCGAGTATTCCTTGACGTTTGTCTAACTGCCGTTCTTTATTTGAGCAAGATTGCCTAATCGATTTTTTTTCTTTTTCGATTTCTTCTTTCTGCTTGATCGACGCTTCTTTAAGAGCGAGTTCCGTCTCGCGCCGATAATTTTCAGCGTCCTGCTTTGCTCGCTCAAGAATTTCTTTCGCTTCGTTTTCCGCGTCTTTCTTGCGGACTTTGTTGAGATATTGCACGCCAAAGAAAACGCCCGTGCCAGAAAGCAACGAGACGCATATGAGCGCGGCAACTGCGGTGGTCGTATGTAGCACTAAATATTCCCTCGTCCGCTCCGCGCTCGCAGACGAATTTCCCCAATCGACAAGCTCTAACGACAAACGTTCATAATAAGAGACAAGAACGCACGCCGCCTAGACGCAGGGTCTTTGACGTCGAACAAGCGCCGCGCTCTTCTCACAACCTTCCATGACGTTATACGCAACGGTTGGCGAATATATGAATCCGCCGAGCATATTCGGCGAGCAATTGAGAAGAGCCTTTTTCGCGTCAAGACGAATAGTCTATCGACTCAAATATAAATTAGGGGCATTACGTCAAACTTGCGTTTAACGGCTGAAATTACTAAAAAGTCTAAGACGGCGCTTGAAAAAGTGTGTAGTCAACCGCCAGTCGAGCGCGGCGAAACGCACACGCCGCGCAAAAAGCGCCGCACTCTCTTCCATTCTAACAAATAAAAAGCTCTAATGCAATAAAAAAATAAAAAAAAACGAGCTAGAGATAAAAACGCCGCGCGTCCATTTCCAGCCGCGCGGCGTTTTTACTCAGTGTTCTGTGTCCGAATCACGTCTCGAAAACTCACTCTTCCATAACGGATTTTTCACGATTCTTCGCGAGCTCCGTCGCCATGTCTTCGTATTTTTTCGTCAGATCTTGAATCTGCGTCTTCGTCGAATCGCGTTCGTCTTCTGAAATCGCCTTGGCTTTTTCTTCGGCGTCAACTTGCTTGTTGCCGTCGCGGCGGACGTTGCGAATAGTAATTTTGCATTCTTCACACAACTCGTTGATCATCTTGACCATCTTAAGCCGCACTTCTGTCGAGAGAGGCGGAATATTGAGACGAATGACTTTTCCGTCGTTGTTCGGCGCGTATCCGAGGTCAGAGTTGACGATCGCTTTTTCAATATCTTTCAACGTGCCAACGTCAAACGGACGAATCAAGATTTGTTGCGGTTCAGGACATGCAATCGTCGCAAGTTGCTTCAGCGGCGTTTCACAGCCGTAGGCAATCACTTTAATAGAATCGACCAGTCCGGGATTCGCGCGGCCTGTGCGGACGCCCGTCAAGCCTCTGCGAAGATGAGCGACCGCTTTATCCATTCTATCTTCAACATCGAATAAAATATCTTCTATCGACATATTATTTCTTTCGTAATTGTTTAGTTTTTCAAACGCTTTTCTGATAAACGTTAAATCATGCTCATACGATCCTGTTGGACCACGCTTTTAGACCAGCTCTTTTAGTATAAGTCTAATTAGTCTGAAAAGCAAGAGGAACCCGGATCTTTTATAAAAATTCGGCGTTATCGTTCTTCACCGCCGACGCGCGTCAATAAAAAGCGCTCTTAGAACGTCGGTTGTTCCAAGAGCGCTTTTCTAGCCAATTACAAACGTCCAGCGTTTAAACTCAGCGCTATTAAGCGCCTCTGGTCTTGCCCTCGGCTTGGGCGTCGTCGGGACCTTCTCCATAGCCGCCGTAGCCGCCATAGTTGCCGTAGCCGGCGCCATAGCCGCCATAACCGGCGCCATAGCCATAGCCGCCGTAACCAGGACTGCCGTAGCCATATCCGCCATAAGCGGGACCACCGTAACCATAGCCATAACCGCCGTAACCAGGACTGCCGTAGCCATAACCACCGTAGCCGTAACCGCCACCGTAACCGTAACCATAACCGCCATAACCGTGTTCCATTTCATCGGAAGCAAACTCGTTATAGAATCGATGTTTATCGTAGCAGTTGACGACGCATCCCAGCATATTTGCATTAACTTCCACCAAGGCGCGGACGCCGGAAACGACGTCAGGACGCCCTCGGCGACGAATACGGAATACGTACAGAACGCCGTCGGTGCGAGGAGCGATGGTCGCCGCGTCATTAACGTACAACACGGGCGGCGTGTCGATAAGAATGACGTCGAATTGTTCTCGAAGAGTCGTCAGCATTTCGTCGAATCCTTGTCCGGCAATCAATTCTGCGGGGGACTGTTTCTTCGAACGCGTGCCAGCCGTCATTATCTTGAGATTTTTAATTGGAATATCGGTAACACCATCCTCAATTCCACATTCTCCCAAAAGAATGTTAGACAAGCCAAGTTCATTATTAACGCCAAACATTTTGTGAATATCCGGCTTGCGCATATCGCCGTCTATCAGCAAAACGCGCTTGCCCGCTTCCGCAACTTTAACCGCTAGGTTCGAGATAATCATCGTCTTACCGTCGGTCGGGTGCGGGCTCGTATTCATGACGACGACGCATCCGCTGCCTGCAGGTTGATTGAACAAACGCGTGCGTAATTGTCGGAATACTTCGCAAATGGCGTCGTTAGGCTTGTAGTACGCAAGCAGTTCTGGTTCCGGTTTATTCTGCTCTCGCAACTCCGCGCGTTTCTTCGCGGAAATTTCACGCATACGATGCTTGAAGGACACCAGATGCGTAAGAATCGGTATGCGCAAGGCGCGCTGAATTTCCGCAGGAGTGTGGAACGTCGCGTCGGTAATATCGATTAAGTACGCTAAAACGACGCCAACCGCAGAGCCTAAAACAAATCCAACGATAATGAATTTAAGAACGTTAGGATAGACGGGACGTTCGCTTGGGCTCGCAGCCGATAAGACTTCAACTTGATAGGTGTTGACGTCGCTCATCAATGAAAGCTGTTTCAAGTTCTGATCGAGGCTCACTTGCATCGATTTAAGCGACTCGATCGAAACTTTCATCGTTTCGAGCGTTTCCCGATATTGAGTAATTTTGCGTACTTCGTCGTCTCTCGAATCGATATATGCGTCAATCTTCTCTTGTTCTTTTGTCAGCTGTTCGATTCTTCGCGCCAAGGCATTCAAATATGACTCAAACAATTCGCTGTAATTGACGACGCCAATTTTTCCGCTCTTTTCCGTTTCGCTTTCGATCGCTTCAGCGCTCGCTTTAAGTTCGGCAATCTGCTGCTCCAACGTTTGAACGACCGAATGACCGCTTGAGTAGTTCTGACGAGCTTCCAGTAATTTCAGTTCCAAGTCCTGAATTCTCGTCGCCAACGTGTTTTTTGTATAAGTAATTTCCGTGGTGCGTACGGCTGAATCGTAATCGCTTCCTCGCGCTAAGCTCGCAATAGAAGTTAAAATAGCTTCGCTATCGCCGCCGCCAAGCATACTGATCAACTCGGCGTCTTCTAAATCTTTAGGCGAGCGCCCGCCTAACGCGTCTGTCAGCGTGACAAGTTGGTTTTCTAACCGTAGTTTTTGGAAATCAAGCTCGACTTTTTTCTCACTCATTCCAACAAGCGTCGCAAGCAACGGGTTCGACTCTTCACCGCCGATAAATGTTGTTGGCGATTCTTGAATGAAATTAAAGAGCTCCTGTTTTCTGAGCTCAATTTCCTTGTCAATATCTTTTTTCGATTGCTCGATCGCCACACGAACGTCCTCGTTGCTCTTGTTGTATTTCTCTGTAAAGTACAACTTATATTGTTCGACGATCATATTGACGATCATTGCCGCTTCTTCCGGATCGTACGATTGACACGAGATTGAAATCGTATTCGTTTCGCTAAATTTGCGTTGATCGCCGCCAACGCTGACAGACACTAAGCGAGCTAACTCGGCAACTGCTTTTCTTTCAGATTTCTCTTTATCATCTTCATCTTTAGGAAGTTCGATTGTTTTCAGAAGGGCTGCTTTTTTGCTGTCCGCAAGAATGGCGCGCCAAGTCTTTGACATAATCTCATAAGACTTGATAATCAAAGCGTGCGTCTTGATCGTGTCGCCTCGTAAGTTTTGCACTTGTGAACGCGAGTTGCTCACTCCAACTCCGCTAAGAATCGACATCGAGTTAGTTTCGGGGATATAGACGCTAGAATACGCCGCATAGCGAGGAGTTACGTTTTGCGAATAATACCCTGCGACCGCCATTCCAATTAACGTAGCCACGATTACAATCCATAATTGACGCTTGAAAATACCAATTATGTCGAATAGATTCAACTCACGTTGAGCAGAAGGGGCGCCGCCAGAAGGTCGACGCAACGCTTCTATTGTCCGTCGGTCAATCCGTACGCTGCGGCCGCTATGAGCTCGATTCGAAGAGGTTCTGCGTCCTGACGACGTACCGCTGCGAGCCACAGACTCGTGCGGCGGCGACGGTTCGTTTTGAACATTGTTCTGGGATGGGTTATTTTCAGGAATCTTGGTCATATGTTAATCCTATCTTATATTACCAAAAGGGCTCTTATCAGCTCTTCTTCAATCCAACGTCCTTGTTTTACAACGTTTGACACTTAAAAGGGGAAACACATTCAAACGTTTCTTTTTGACCGTGTATTTGAGTCGCCCACTAAGTTTCAACTCGACACGGTTATACTAAGGCATAAAATCACACATCATTAGGCGTCGTTAGGTTATAAGGTCTTTTCCTTAACATAACGGAAGGCGCGTCCATTATAATAATCAATAAGGTTTTATAAAAGAGGTGTTTTAATAACTTCTTTTATTGCAAGATTTCAAGTAAGAAAAATAAACAAAATATCTAAAATAGCTAAAATTTCACTTTTAAACCAATGAAATAAAAAAAATAAATATGTTAAAATTAAAATGATAGCTACAAGTCAAAATAGTAAATCAACACAAGAAATAATGTTAAAAAGTAAAGCCCCATGGCGATTAGGAAATAATCCCCAACAACCATATGGGAAGTTCTCAAAACTTCCAGCATTTTTCCCAAAATTGGTCGCCAAAGTCTATACCAATATCATTTTTATGATATAACATATTGAAATAATTTAAGTTACCAACAATCAGAGGTTCAAAAA
>JAQVHZ010000128.1 GCA_028695965.1 Thermoguttaceae bacterium
TTCGATAAGCTCTGAGTGTATAGTAAACGTACCTCGTATCTCCTTTGCCCTTTTTATAAGTTATCTTCTTTTTCGGTAATGGAACCATTTTTTTTGCCATAAAGCCACCTCCTTTGTATACTACTATTATAGTATACAAAAAGAAAAAAAGCAAGAGGTTAAAACCAAATAAATGGCTAAAATCTCTTGCTTTGCAGAATTTTTTAACCAAGTATACTATAAAAACCCGGGAATTTAGGGTTTAAGAAGGAATCTAACGATTTTATCAGGCTGCAACCAACAACGCTAGGGCTCGCTATTGCCGCTGAAATGTCGCAGCGCCATTCAACGTTGAAAAGAAATGATTTATGATTAGACGCCGCACAGAAAAAAGCTATAATTACTCCTGTGGCGCTCAAAAGATACGCGCTAACAGAAGAACAATAACTTGCCTCGCGGCGTTTCTGTTGGAAACAAACTTCCATCTAATTGATAAAGGTCTATCCAAATGCAAATTAATTTAACTCGTCGTTCTTTCCTAAGACGCAGCCTTGGCGGCGCGTCCCTGCTCTGCCTGCCAAGCGCGCTCTTTGCAAAATATGAGGAAGAAGCGGACGCGTCTGCTAACGAAGTCGTCTTGCGCTTCTCCGCGCTCAGCGACGTCCACTTCAAAAAGACTGAGTCCAAAGAAGTCGGTCGGTTCCGACGCTCTATGGAGTTCATGTACGATTATTCGAGCAAGCAGCCATACAAAAACTTCGACGCCATGCTCGTCGCTGGCGATATGACCGACCACGGCTGGGACGAAGAACTTTTGCCCTTCAAAAAGGTTATGGACGAAGGAATCAAGGAAGGAACAGCGACAATCCTCTGTATGGGCAACCATGAATTCAACGGAGGAAACAAGCCGCGCTGGGAAGACATTTTCGAACGTCCTGCGAACAAAGTCCATGACGTCAACGGTTTTAAGTTCATCGCGCTCTCCCCTGAAAAGGGGACCTGCCGCAACGGCGATTATCTCTATGCCCTCGACTGGTACGCGCAAGAGCTTGATAAAGCGCGCGCAGACGATTCCGGAAAACCTGTCTTCACATTCCAACACTACCACATTACCCCTACCGTCTACGGAAGCCGAGGAGAAGACAACTGGGGGACTGTCGACCTCTTCGAGACGCTCCAAAAGTATCCTCGCGTTGTCAACTTCTCTGGGCACTCTCACTACCCAATCAACGACCCGCGTTCCGCGTGGCAAGGAAGGTTCTCCGCTTTTGGAACGGGCACACTTAGCTACTTCGAAATGGGCGGCGAAGGCGGCAAGTTCAACAAATTCCCGCCGGGATACGATAGAGCCGCGCAGCTGTTCGTCGTTGAAGTCCGCAAAGACAACACGGTCGTTCTTAAGCCGTACGACTTAATTACAGAAACGTTCTTTGACGTTGTCTACGTTGTTAATCCGGGCAACATTGACAAATATTCCTATACCGACGAACGCTACAAAACCTCCGTCCCGCCGACTTGGCTCGAAGGTTCCAAAGCGGCTTGTGTCGACGTCAACTCCGACTTTGCAACGCTGACTTTCCCTCAAGCTAGTTGTCCCGACGTCGTTCACAGTTACCGCATCACGCTCGAAAAAGAAACCGGGGGAGCCTGGGAAGAATTCTCAACACAATACTTCTGGTCCGAGTATTATTTCCAAGATCAACCGGAGGAAATGCGCGTCGAACTTGACGCGGCGTCAGATTCAACGTTCCGCGCTAAGATTGTCGTGCTCAATCCGTTCTTCAAAGAAAGTGAAAAAGCGCTTGAAATCAAGTTTACTACGCCGAAGGACGAACTGGATCAGACCGACAAAAACGCCGCGGCGCCAGACGCAAATGTTCTAGACGTCCAATTCAAAGACGGCAAGGTTGTCAACGCCGCTGTCAACGGTCTAAAAACGCAAAAAGAGGTCCAAACTTTTGGCAAGCCCAAAATTGCAGAGGTCGCTGCATTAGGCGCGCTTGCCGCTGCCTTTAACGGTAAAGACGAACGCTATAAAATCCAATTTAACACTCGTGAGTATCGCAAGTTAGGCAATGCCACAATTGCAGCGAAATTTGTCTTCAAGGAATTCGGAGCGTCTGAAAACATGGTGGTCTTCGCCAATACCCAAGGCGCCGGTCTCTCCCTAGAACTCGACTCCAAAACGAAATCGCTAGAGTTTTGGGCAAGCGTCGACGGGACCTACCAGATTATTTCCGCGCCTGTCGAGCCCGGCAAGGCTATCGAGGCATTTGGAACATACGACGGTAAAACGCTCGTTCTTTACATCAACGGCAAAGAAGCCGCCAAAAAAGAAGTTACAGGAAGATTGACTTATCCGACCAACGAAAGCGTCCAAGCGTTTTGTATCGGTTCGGATATCGCCGAAGGAGGCTCTGGCTCTAATTTCTTCAACGGCTCGGTCTCGCGCGCAAGACTCTTTTCTTGGGGACTGACTGCTGAACAGGTGGAAAATCTGTCCAAGTAGTTTTCCCAATATCCTAACGTCGATTAGACAAGCGTAAAAACAACGCCGGAGAAGTTACAGCCCTCTCCGGCGTTTATTGTTACGAGCGCTAGCTGTCAAGCGCGTTCTCCCTACGTCGATTGTGAAACGTCAACAACCTTCCCAAAATCCAACCGCACGCGCGTATCGGCGATCGTTTGCACAAGCTCTTCGTTATGAGTCGCAAAGATCAGCGTTTTCTTTGCCTCGCGCAACTTCTTGAGCAATTCGATAATCAAGGTTTGCGTTGAAGCGTCTAGCCCTGCAAGCGGTTCGTCCATTACGAGCGCGTCCGGATTGAGCGATAAAACGCTTGCAAATGCAATTTTACGCTTCTCTCCGCCTGAGGTTGCGTAAGGAGCGCGCGTTCTCAGATGCTCGATCTCTAAGAGGGCAAGACAGTCGTCGACGCGTTGACGGCATTCTTGCTCCGAAAGCTCCAACTGTCTCGGTCCAAAAGCAATCTCGTCCTCAACGCTTCCGCAGAACAGCTGAGAATCGACATTTTGAAAGACGTAGCCGACGCGGCGATGAAAAGTTTTTGCAAATTGCGCGTCTTTAAGCGCTTGTTTGTCGATCTTCGTTCCTTCAAAACGATATTCGCCCTTTGTAGGAAAAATCAGTCCATTAAGAATACGCAAAAGCGTCGTCTTGCCGCATCCGTTGGCGCCCGTCAATGCAACGGAGCGTCCCGATTCGACACGAAGCGACACGTCGTCTAACGCGGAGACGCCGCCGACATACGTATAAGAAATATTGGTCAGTTCGAACATCGAATCGCTATTTCCAAATAAATAAAGAGCGACAAAAGACCCAAACAAAGCGCAACGCCAAGCAAGTCAATCTTGCGCATCGGGGCTTTAAAGCGACGATATTTCCCGGAAAAACATCGGCACGTCATCGCGTCAAACTGCTCCTGCGCCGACTTCTGAGCGCGTAAAAACGCGACGCCGACTATTCCGCCAAGCGTCTGCGCTTTACGACGATTACGGCCTACAGAACGAAGACGAACGGCCTCCAGCGTTTCCAGACAGATTTCCCCCAAAACAACGACGTATTTAAGCGTTAGGTCAAATATAAAAAGAGCTGAGTCAGGCGCTCCAAACGACTTAAAAGCGCATGTAAATCGATTCCAGCTCGTTGAGTACGCAAGAAGAGAAATTGCGGTCGTCGTAAGAAACGTCTTGCATGGCACGACGACAAACGCGCGCGTCTGCCCCAAGAGAAGGGACGGAGCTAATATGATTAACGATATAATAAGCGCCTGTATGGGAAGGATTAAAACTCGCGCCAGCTTTTCCTGTTCATACGTTGCTAAAAGAACAAGAAGAGCAACGCCGACGATTTCGACAAAAGCAAAATTCCGAGACGCTGCAACGAGCAAAACAAACAACAACGTCAACGCTAATTTGATCTGTGTCGAAAAAGCAATTCGGCTGCGTTGACGTTCGTCAATCCGACGCGCCTTTGTCAATACGTACGTCAGCGCGGCGGCGCTCTTGCGTATAAAAGCGTCTCGGTCTTTTGGCGGCGTAATACGCTCCTCTTGCAGGAGCCATTGAGGAACTTGCACGTCCTTCATCCTAAACCGGCGATCTATCTTTCATAAACGCTGACGCCAATTTGAAGAGGATAATGGACGCCGCCACGCCCGCAATCGCCGACAAAACATATGCAAGCCAGTCGGGCAATCCTGACGCCGCGTAATCTGGAATCGGAGCGGACCACTGAAAACCATTCTCCATTGCCGAAGGCACGTACCCTAACGCTTGACCGTCGACTTCTATCGTTTCGGCTATTTCTTCTGCGCCCCATTCTCCCCATGCCGTTCCTTCTGCCAAAAGCCCCAAGGGAGTGGCCGCTATCAAAAGCGCAAGGAGAAGATAAATCGCGCCCCAACGAGAACTAGGCTTAGATTCAGATTCAGGAGCGTCTTCTGAAAGAGGTTCCGCTTCGGGAGCGTCTTCCGAGAGTTTAGGCACAAGAACTGATTCATTAGCGGCAAAACTAGGAGCAGTCTTGGCCACGAACGCGTAGACGGCGACCGAGAATATAGCTTCTGCAGCGCCAAAGATCGTTAAATGTCCAATTGCCATTGCGGGCAACGCCACTCTGAGCGGATAGGGACAATAGAGGGCCTGTCCAAATTCGTCTGTAAAGAGCAGCGGTTGAATCCCAAACTGTACGGCTGTTGCCAACGCCGCAAGATTTAAGCCCACATAAGACGCAATTGCAAGCGCTGCATAGTCAGAAAAACTCACGCCGGAACCGGACGTTTTTTTCGACATACCGCCAAACAATTTGCGTAAAAAGATAAAAGCATAATAGCCGCTGAAGGGCATTATGAACGCGATGTTAAACGCATTAGCGCCAAACGCCAGTATTCCGCCGTCGCCAAAAAGAAGAGCTTGGATCAAAAGCGCTATTGTTACCGACAAACACGCCGCCTCAGGACCTAAGAGAACGGCGAGCACAACTCCGCCAACCGCATGACCGGTAGTTCCGCCTGGCAGGGGTATATTGAACATCATCGCCAAAAAAGAAAAAGCCGCCGCCACGCCCAGCGCGGAAAAGCGTTCACGCGGAAAATCCTTAGTCACTTTCTTGATGGAATGCGCCCAAACGGGAACCACCGCAGCAGTTAGAACGGCACAGGTGGAAACGCTAAGATAATTATCGGGAATATGCATCTTTTCTCCCTCATAAGCTATAGTGCAAAGAACTCCATATGCAAAACATCTCAGTCAACACTAGTATATAAAACTAAAAACACTCGTCAACCTAAATATCGGGTTATATAGTCTGACGCCTATTCTGTGAAAAACGCTTGGACAATATATCCTGAAATCGTAAATTTGCTATAATGGGCAGGAACGCAATGCCGTTGACCTTTCCAGAGCTTTCGGAGCTTAGTTCAACACGTAAATTGCGCTTTCAAATAATTCACCAAGGACTTTTATTGATGAAACGGATTCTTACTATTCAAGATATTTCCTGCGTTGGAAAATGCTCGCTGACTGTTGCGCTGCCCATCATTTCCGCAGCTCAAATTGAAACGTGCGTTCTGCCGACTGCCGTGCTCTCCACTCACACCGAATTCAAGGGATTCACTTTCTGCGACTTGACTAAAGAAATTGATCCAATAACCAAACACTGGATTCAAGAGAAGATCGCATTTGACGCAATATACACCGGTTATCTTGGTTCCTTTGAACAACTTGCTCTCGTTGAGAAACTCATTGACGACTTCAAAACAGACGACAACCTAGTCTTCATCGATCCCGTCATGGGAGATCTAGGTCGCTTGTACGTCGGATTCGACCAAGCTTTTGCCGATCGAATGGCGCTCTTCTGCTCAAGAGCCGACGTTCTCGTTCCCAACTTAACCGAAGCGTCATTTATGCTCCATACGCCCTATATCGAGTCTGGATACGACGAAAAATACATTGACGAGACGCTTGAAAAGCTGCTCGATTTGGGTCCAAAAGTCGCTGTTTTGACTGGAATCTCTTTTGAAAAAGGTCAACTTGGCGTCGTCGGTATCGATTCGCGAACCGGTCAAAAAATCTCTTACTTCCGCGACGAACTTGAAGGACGCTACCACGGCACGGGGGACATTTTCGCAAGCTCAGCGCTTGCGGCGCTCGTTCGCGAACGAACTCTTAATGACGCCTTTGCCATTGCGGCTAACTTCGTCGCCGATTCAATTCAGGCGACCTTAGACAATCCGCAAGCTCGTCTCTATGGAGTCGATTTCGAAACAGCGCTTCCGTCTTTTGCACGCCAATTTGCGTAATTTCAATCTCAAAAGTCAAGGACAATCCCTCATGGTTTCCAACAACTTATCGAAGAAAACGCTGACATTCGGCACGGCGTTGGTCTCTGCAGTCGCGCTCTTTTCGCAGGCAAAGGCGCAAGAACCCATGCTATACGAATACCCTCAAACTCAAACTTGCGAGCAAGTTGACGAATACTTCGGCGTCAAAGTCGCCGACCCGTACCGCTGGATGGAAACGGAAAAAACGCCTGAATTGGCGAAGTGGATCGAAGAAGAAAACGCGATCGTACAAAACTATCTCGCACAAATTCCATTTCGCGACGAATTACGAAAGGAAATGACCGAAAGATACGACTACCCCAAACAAAGCGCTCCCTGGAAGCGCGGCGGTCGATATTTCTTTTCAAAGAATTCCGGATTGCAGAACCAGTCGGTTCAATACTATAAAACGTCGCTTGACGGAGAAGAAACTCTTTTAATCGATCCAAATGAGCTCTCCGACGACGGAACCGTGGCGCTTGCC
>JAQVHZ010000033.1 GCA_028695965.1 Thermoguttaceae bacterium
CGTTTCGACTCAAGTTGGCGTTCTCTCAGTTTCAACGAACGAAGCGCCGTCATTGGCGATTACAAGTTCTAGTGTTTTGGAGACGAAAAGATACTCCGTCCCTCTTTTCTGGAATCGCGCCGCAAAGCTTGGATCCAGACCAAACAGCGCGTCGAACGTCTCTTTGGCAACTTTTCTGCCGAAGAGAGGGAAGGATTGACCGCAAGACTCGTCGACAATCCTGACGTTGCGTTTGCTATGTGCGAATATGTTTACGCGATCGACGATTATGAAGGTTCTCTAACGGCGCCGGAGGTGGAACAGCTTCTTGCCGAACTGACGGACGCGATTCGTGAAACAGTCTTTCCGTCAAGCGCGGCGCCCGAGCCGGAAAAACAAGAGGAGCCGCCGCAAGAGAAAGAAGAAGAACCGGAATCTGCGGCTGACGTCGATGAAACGGACGTCGAGCCGGAAGACGCCGAGCTTGACGAGAACGAGGATCTCGACGACGCCGGACCTTTTGACAACTCGCTACAGCGCAAGCCCGACGGTTATTATCCCATCGACGAACACGCCGCCGCGAACGCCAAGCGGGCAATTTCTTTTGACGAGTATATTCCGAACAGCGAAACGGCTATCTATCGCAGCGAAGTCGATCGCGCGCGAGAAACGGCGGCGGCTCAACAGAAAAAGGTCGAACCTCAATATCACGCTCGAATCGCTCGAACCCTGGACCGATTTGAGCGACTCCTCGCCAGTTGGTATGATCGCCGCAATGCGGCAGAGGCGTCTTGTCCTTCGATTTTGATTGTAGGGGCGGGCAATTTTCCGGCGGCGAAACACGCTAAGAAAATGGAACGCTTGAGCGCTTTGTATAAAGAACGCGACAAAATATTTGAACTTCTTAACAGACTTGAAGGTGTTGGTACGAGCGGTATTCGTTCCGACGACGCCAACGCGATAGAGAAACTAGAGGAGAAGTTGGCGCAGTTGCTCGAAACCCATGAGGAGATGAAGCGCGCCAACGCCTATTTGCGCCGCAACGGCTCGTGGAAGGGCTACGATAACCCGGAATTTGTTGAGAAAGCCTATGATTCTCAAGGCGTTCCGAGTTACTTCTACTTGACGAACAGCAATCAAGAGGCGCGTCGTATCGAAAGCCGAATAGCGCTTCTGAAACGTCAGGCGGCGACCGATTATGGCGACGGCTGGGAATTTGAGGGCGGAGTAGCGAAAGTCAGCAAAGAAGAGAATCGGCTTCAGATTTTCTTCGACGCCGTGCCGGATTCTACGACGCGCACTAAACTTAAAGAGCGCGGTTTTCGCTGGTCGCCTCGAAACAAAGCTTGGCAGCGACAACTCTCTCCCGACGCCATATGGGCGGGGAAGTTTTTAGGTTATATTCCGAAGGACTGGAAACCTAAGCCTATACGATCGAACGACGATCCGGAAACGGACAATTAGGAGCCTGGGCAGCATGAGAACGACACGACGATGTTTTTTATCACAGCTTGGAACCGGTCTTGGAGCAGCTGCATTGGCTCCAAAACTTGGCGCTTTAGAAACCAAAGCGGTTCCGCTCCCTGTCTTTAAGCCGGGCGAATACGAGAAGATCAATAGTCAGACGCGTCAATTCCATTTGTCGGTTACCGTCGACGATATTTTGTACGAGGGACTGCAAGAAAACAACAGACCTATGCCTCCGAACCCTGACGCAATTACGATGCGCGCGGAAGCGATGGCTGATTTGTGGAAGGAAGCGGGCGTTACGGACGTATGGCTCAATCCTTATTCGTACGGTCTTTTCCCCGAGCCCGAGCGTTTCGAAGCGGCGGTTCGCCGCGCGCTCGAATATGGCTATCGCGTCCACTTTATCACGGTTCCCGTCGGTCATCCAGGCGCCAACTTTGCGCCCGAGATCGCTAAACGCTGGAAACCATACGAACACTTTCACGGCTCTACCGGCTGGGGCGTTTCAGTTCATGAAGGCTGCGCGGAAGACTGCGTGAAGTCGGTGCGGACGATCGCCGATACCTACGGACCGTGCAACGTCTTTTTAGACGACGATTTTCGTTTTGCCGTTCAACCGCCTGACGTCGGCGGATGCATTTGCGCCGAATGCCGCGCCGATTTTATGCAGAAGTCCGGCTTTTCCGACTCGCGTTGGGACGCGCTGCTTGCGGATCTTCGCGCGGGCCGCGACACGAAAGATATTCGCTTGTGGCTCGATTATTTCTGCGATCGCATGACGAAGGTCTTTAGGGATTCTCAAGCGATAGCTCCGGAAGTCGATCTTGGAATCATGATCATGGGCATGGGCTCAGAAAAAGCGGGTCTGCGCCTCGACGATTACCGAGACGCGCTCGTTCGCGTTGGCGAATGGATGTTCACGAACCAACAGTACGATTCCACGAAGAATAAAACGATCGAGCTTTTCAGCTCGCTGCTTCATCGTCGTTTTGTTCCCGGCGGCCGCGCGTTCAGCGAAACGACGATTATTCAAGAGCTTTCTGCGGAGAACTACGTTTCGAAATTGTCCGTGTCGACGCTCAGCGACGTCTGCAACACGATGTTCATGTGTCCGATTCCTGCGAGTTATTGGGGCTTAATTGCGCCGCGCATGAACAGAGAACGCGATTATCATAATCGAATCGTCGGACTCAAGGCGAAGGGGCCGTTTAAGCATTTCTGGGGCCTCGCCGATCGGTATTGCCCCGGCTATAACGCTTATTCTCTCTTTTTAGCGCTGGGCGTTCCGTTTGAGGTCTGCGACGAGATCCCCGCAGACGGCTGGGCGTTCCTCGGCGATTACAGCGCGTTTGAGATGGAACGAGGAGAACTTGCGTCGAAAGGCGCGCAGTGCGTCGCGCGAGTCAATTCGGATACCGGTCGATTTATTCGAGTTCCGGAAACTTTCGAGGAGCTCTTTAAATTCCGCAAGACGCTTCTGCCCGCGTTCCAAGAACAAGGCGTTCCTTACATTGAAGAAGAAACGCCCGCGGCGCTTTCGTGGTATCCGGAAGCGAACGCAATGTACATATGGAACGTTGAAAAAGTCGATAAAGTCGTAACGCTGCGCGTCGGTTCCAAGACCTTCTCAACGACGATAAAAGCGCTTGATTCTGCGATGGTCGTGAACGACGGAGAAGGTATGCGTCTCTTTTGATAATTAGGAAGAAGTTAGAGAATTACTATGAAAACGCCACTAGAGCGGTTTTTGAAATATATTACCATTGAAACGACGTCGAGCGAAGAGTCAACGACTTCGCCGAGCACGGCGTCGCAGTTTGATTTGGCGCGTCTTCTTGTCGACGAGCTGAAAGAGCTAGGCTTGGACGACGCTCACGTCGACGAGCGCTGCTATGTTATGGCGACCCTTCCTACGAACGTGGTCGGCAGAGACGTCCCCACGATCGGACTGATTGCCCACTTAGACACGTCATGCGCGGCGTCGGGCGCTGACGTCAAGGCGAAAGTCATCGAGTATGAAGGGGGACCGATCGAGCTGGACGCCGGAATTGTCATTCCAGAGACAGACGAGATGAAAACTCTTGTCGGCAAACGTCTTGTCGTAACGGACGGAACGACCCTTCTTGGCGGCGACGATAAGGCGGGTATTGCCGCAATTATGGCGGCGGCGGAGCGCCTCTTGAATTCTGACGCGCCGCGCGCCAACGTCCGCATTTGCTTCACGCCGGACGAGGAAATTGGCAAGGGGACGGATTTTTTTGACATTCATAAGTTTGGCGCGAATTACGCCTATACCGTCGACGGCGGCAAAGCCGGCGAGATTAACGGCGAGACGTTTACTGCCGACAAGGCGGTTGTTGAAGTCAATGGGGTTGACGTCCATCCAGGCGAGGCGAAAGACGTTATGATCAACGCGGCGCGAATCCTCAGCCGTATTGTCGCGAATCTTCCGCTCGACCGAACGCCGGAACAGACTGACGGGCGCGAACCTTTTGTCCATCTGTATAAGCTTGAAGGGGGCGTGTCTAAAGCTCGCGCCGAGTTCCTTCTTCGCGCTTTTGACGAAGAGGAGCGCGAGGCAAACGAACGCCTCGTCCATAACGCCGTCGACCAAGTTATGGCGACAGTTCCCAAGCCGGGCGCCTGTAACGTAACCTTTACCGAACAGTACCTCAATATGGGTTATTTCCTAAAAGACTATCCGGAAGTCATGCAGAAACTCGAACAAGCGACGCGCAACGTCGGCTTGGAACCGCGTTGGGTTCCCATTCGGGGCGGCACGGACGGTTCTCGGCTCACGGAAATGGGGCTGCCTACGCCCAATATCTTTGCCGGAGGACGCAACTTCCATTCGACGATGGAATATCTTGTCGTCGAAGAACACGAGCAAGCTACGGAAACGCTCGTTGAACTCGTTCGTTTATGGGCGGAATGAAACGTCGCTATTCCTAAAAAGAATAAAAAAGGACGCTTTTTACACTTGTTCGTAAAAGGCGTCCTTTTTTGTAACTGCTTGAAACAAGCCTATTTGTTCTGTTCGTCGTACTCGCGAATTTTTTCGCGGAGGAGTTCAAGCGCTTTTTCTATAATTTCGTCATATCCGTAGGATCCGATGAGCGTGGAGCCGCTTTTCAGGTTGACGCGGTCCGCGCCGCACCATAGCCCGACGTCGGCGTCGTCTGTTTCGCCGGGTCCATTCACGCGGCAACCCATTGTCGCAATTTTAAAAGGATAGTCCTGAGCAAATTCCGCAGCCTTTTCGAGCGTTCGCGCCAGTTCGACAAACCGATCGTTTTGAACGCGCGCGCAACTTGGGCAGCTGACGATATTGAGCTTAGGCAGTGGAGTTGCCGGGTCGACGACAGTTCCTGCGGCGACGTTTGCTAAGATTAGGCGTCCCGCTTCAATTTCCTGCGCTTTTTGATCCGCCTCGACCGTCAAGGAGACGCGCAGCGTTTCGCCAATACCTTCGGCGAGTAGCATTTCTAATGCGAGTCTCGACTTCAAGATTCCTCTCAGCGGGGTTCCTGCTTCTGTAACGCCCAGGTGGAGCGGAACTTGCGGACGAAGAGCGGCAAACCTCCTGTTGACAATGACGACCGTTTCCGGATCGGAGTCTTTGATGGAGACGCAATAGCGCGTGAAGCCGATCGAATCGAGGAAGTCGACGTGTTCAAGCGCGCTTTCGAGCGACGGATCAAAAATAGCCGCCGCGTCGCCCGGAGGGCTTGCCGTATCGTCGTTTTGCTCGAGTTGAGCGTGGTATTTTTCTAATTTTGCCGGGTCGAGACTCCCGCAATTGACTCCGACTCTCAAAGCGACGTCAAATTCTTTGGCGACGTCAACGAGATATTCGACTTTCTTTTGCCAAGAGAGGTTCGGTTCCAAGTGGTGAAGATGACCAGGGTTGTAGCGAATTTTGTCGACGTTTGGCGCGACGAGTTCCGCCAGTCGGAAATTCTCTTGTAAATCAACAGAAAGATTAGCGGTCGTCCGTTTTCGAATTTCAGCCAGGGCTTTTGCGTCGTTTCGCGTGTCGACTGCAATACGAACGAGCCCCGCGCCGCTTTGCGCCAAATGGTTGACCGTAAGAACGGTCGCTTCGACGTCGCGCGTCTTTGTCGCGGCCATCGTTTGAATCAATATGGGGGCGTCGCCGCCGATAAAAGCGGTTCCAACTTGAATTTTGCGCGTCGTTCTGCGCGTAGTCATGGAAATATCCTTATCATTGCGAAGGCGCTGGAAACGGAAAAATAACGTTGTTACAGCAATTGTTACAGCAGTAAGACAGTCTGTTCGTGAAATTACGAGCAGACTGTCTTGTTTGCATTTCGTTTAGGGAAAACGTCTTAGAGCTTTTCGCCTTGACGATAGGGTTGGGACCAAGCGCAGTCGGCGGCAAGAAGCGTGGGCTGTTTGCCTCCCGAGCCTTGGTAGAGGGAGCCCGCGCCAATTCGGTACGCCTTAGCGCGAACGTACAGGTCGTCTTGCTTCAAGGTATAGCTGCCTTCGAGACCGTCGACCGTTTCGAGAACTTTGCCAATTTCCTTCGACCAGCATTCGAGTTTACGCGCCGGACGGCCCCCTTCGCCTGGAACGTCGATGTATTTGACCGTTTCGTCGTAATCTTTTTTCGTACCGATAAATTCGATTCGATAATCGCCTTCGACTTGCGGATCGAGCTTAACGGCGAGCGTTTTTCCGTCGAACGTAAGGTCGGCAAATTCACATCCGGAAGAGACGTACGAACAGCCTTGGAGCAAACCGTTGATGATGGACTTAGAGTCCAAAGATTCCGCGCGAACGCGGGTCCAGCCGAAGTAGGCGAGATAGTCTTCGCGGAAGACGCCGTGGCTGTCGTCCGTGCCGGTCGCAAAGAAAGAAGGTTGTTCGTTTTTGGCGCGGTATGCGTTGACGATATCCCAAAGTTGCTCGGGATCCCACGCTTCCGGATAGTATTGCCATTGAGTGCTGTTGTTGGTAAGTTCGATGAAACGAACGCCGGGCCGACCGAAGAGATAGCTCGGTTGAATATTGTAGTACTGCCAGAGCGGGTGATTGACCATGAAGAGATAGGGCTCTTCGTTGGCGCCGTAGAGTTCAGTCGCCTTGTCGAACGCGTCATGAAGAACGCCTTCAATGCTCGGACCTTCTATAAAGAAATCTTCTTCGACATTGATCAAGTTGACGTGCATCCATTGAGAGGTCATTTCAAAGCCGGGCATTAACAGGAATTTGCCGGGTTCTGCAAATTGTTGGCGGAGTTCCTCTTCAGTCTTCATGCGGACGTAGACGCCGTCGGCAGTCTCCTTGATGCGAACAGAATCTTCTCCGAACATTTCCTTGGCTTTGTCAATATGGCTTTGAACCAAATTCGGCCATCCAGCGGCAGGAGCCGTGCGTTTCCAGAAAGACGTCTCCCCTTCAAACGGCTTCAAGTCGCTGGGGGTATAGTTCATGCTGAATCCCGTGAAACGCAAGTCGTCTTTGTGAAGAATATTGTGGTCGGTCAGCGAGAGGAAATCGTATCCATGCCTCTTATATTCGGAGACGACGACTTCCGGGAGATCGACGCCGTCGCTCCATTGGGAGTGGCAGTGAAAATTGCCCTTGTACCAACGGTAAGTCGGCTTCGCTTGGAACAAGTCGTCAGCAAGCAAGTTGACGCGTGGTAATCCGAGACTAGCGGCCAACACGCCGCCGGCCGCCGTCTTGAGAAAGTCTCTTCGTTTCATGATGGAATTCTCCGTATGATCATGTAGGAAAAACAAAAATGTCTGGAATTGCAGGCTGAGCCGCCGGTTCGTTTAGTCTAACGGACCAAATTCTTTGACCAGGCGCGCCTTAAATTCTTCGACAGTATAAAATATTTCGTCTGGTTTTTCAGCAAGGATTCTTTCAGGTTTTGCCGTTTCCATCCAGGCGGCGCTCCAAGGGGCGACCTTTGCCTTTCGCGCTGAAATAACGTCTTCAGAGGAGTCGCCGACATATGCGGCTTCTTCGGGAGCGACGCCCATATCGTTGAGCGCTTTCAGAATACCCTGATCTTTCGAACGCTTCTTAGGAGAACCGACTTCAATCGTTTCAAAAAGGTCGGCAATACCGTAATGCTCGAGAGAGATCTTGCAAGAGACGGGCCCCTTAGCGGTAACGAGCGCAACGCGAACGCCCTTATTCAAGAGCGCGCGGATTAGTTCCACAAGTCCGTCAGGGACGCCGAAGGTCTTCTTTTGCGTCTCTTCATAGTACCGATAGTACTTTTGAATGAGTTCTTCGGCGCGTTCTGGAAAATGTTGTTGGAAGACGCCTTCTTCGGACGGTCCAAAGTACTTGGCGGCTATGTCTTCGTTGGTCAAGTTGCTTTCAATGAGCGCCCCTGCCGCATGACGAAAGGCGTCGAAGCAGATTGGGAGCGTGTTGGCGATTGTGCCGTCGAAATCAAATATAATAGCTTTTAACATAACTCCGTCTTTCTTTAAACTCCTTTCAACTGATTACGGCGGAAATGACAATATAAATTGCAGTGATGAAGTTGACGACCAAAATGAAGGGGACGAAAACCTTTTCCGGAATCATTTTGTAGAACTGTCGCCCTAGATAGCCGCCCAAAATGATTCCGGGCGCAAAGATGAGCGTGAGCAAAAAGGTTGTCGCGTTCATAATTTGCGCGTCGTCTGCGTCAAAACCCAGCAGCGTTTTTATCTGAGTTACGGCGAGCATTAGGGGAATCTTGGAAACGTTGACCAGGAAGAAAAAGACGGCGTTTGTGCCCATGAACTTTTTTTTGTCGAGGTTCTGACTTGAAAAGTAGGCAGCTGAGACGGCTCCGGCAGCGTTGCCAAGAACAGTCGTTAGCCCCGCCAAGACTCCGCAGCCGATTCGGAACGGCTTGCTCGTCGAGATTTGCGTCCATCCGAGCTTCTTGCGGATAAATTCGAAGATTAGAATAGACGACGCAAGGATTCCGACAGTCAACTTAAATTGGCTGTTTTTCATAAAGCAGAGTATAACTCCGCCTAAAAGCAGTCCGAAGACAACGGGCGGACAAAGCCGTTTCAACAAGCGGACGTCGCAGTCTTTCCGATAGAATTTAACGGCGGCAATATCTCCCAGGATTAAGAGCGGCACAACGGCTCCAGAGGCGAACATTTCACGTCCGCGAAACGCCGAGATCATTAAAAGACAGCTAAAGAGTCCGACGCCGGGAACGCCCGTCTTGGATACTCCAATGAGGATTGCCGCCAGGAAACCTACGGACAACGTGACTGGAGTCAACAACGATTCAAGGGGCATATTAACCTCAAAACTAGGAGCGTTTAAGCAGCCGGATTCTTTTGCTCGAAATTTGTCGCCTTTTAACTATTCGTCAAACCGAACAGCGCATTTTGACTCTTTGCAAAAGCGCATACGTAACATTATAGGAGGTTTTTTTCTCGACGCAACTTGAAATATAAATCGAGTTTTCTTCTTCGCTGCTTGAAATGTCTCGTTAAGCAGTCTACAATTGAAGTACTTTTGTACTCGCCCCTTTGACGATTGTAAAGGATAAAAGATGCATAGAACTACTTTAAAACTGCGGCGTCTTCTGACGTTGACGTTCCTTTTTCTGTTGGCGTTAGGCATATGGACGAGCGTTAATGCCGCTGAACGCGTTAAGCTGATTGACGACTGGAAATTCAGGCGCGGGGACGGCGACGACCCTTCTTGGCGTTTCACTTGGCGCAACCTCGAACCTTACGCGCTTGCGACGCGCGATCAGCTGCTCGCGCCCGGCAAGCGCGCCAAACCGACTACGGCGACGCCAGGGTTCAATACGACAGTCATTCGTGAGAATTTTGACGATTCGAGTTGGGAAATTGTCGATCTGCCGCACGACGCGGCGATTTATCAGGATTTTTCCTACACGAACGAAGCGACGCAATCGCTGCTGCCTTGTCAGGAAGTTCTTTGGTATCGCAAGACCTTCGACCTTTCCGAGAGCGATCACGGGAAATCGATATTCCTTGATTTCGACGGCGTAATGTCGCGTTGCGGCGTTTGGATCAACGGAAGGTTTGCCGGAGGTTGGGGATACGGTTATACGTCTTTCCGCGTCGACGCGACGCCTTTTGTGAAATATGGCGCGACGAACACTATCGCCGTCCGCTGCGGCAATCCTCCTCAATCGTCGCGTTGGTACACTGGCAATGGCATTTACCGCAACGTTTGGCTGGTTAAATCGAACGAGACTCGCGTCGCTCGTTGGGGCGTCTTTGTTAAGACGCTCGACGTAGAGGGCGAAAACGCAAAAATAAGCGTTTCTGTCGACGTTGAACGAGCTGTTAACGAAGCGAAAAAAGACGAATCGATCGACGCGGCTGTCGTCGTAAAATTCTATCGTCGCGACGCGGACGGCAATCGCATCGGGGACGCTTTTGCACAAACGGCCGAGAAAATGGTAAGCGTCAAGCCTGGCGAAGCGCATACGGTAACGTTTGACGAACTTGCGATAGAAAACGCGCCGATCTGGTCGCCCGAAACGCCAAACACCTGTTTTGCCGAAACGACGATTTCTGTTGGAGGCGAGGTAGTCGACGTCGATGAAACGCCTTGCGGTATCCGTACGCTCAATTACATAGCTGATCAAGGCCTGTTTGTAAATGGCAAGCAGTACAAATTGCGCGGATTCTGCATTCATCACGACCTTGGCGCATTGGGCGCCGCGTACAATGAACAAGCGGAAAAACGCCGGTTGCTTGCTCTCAAGTTGATCGGCTGCAACGCGATTCGTCTTTCTCATAATCCTTCTGCCCCTGAAACGGTCGATCAGTTGGCGCGGTTGGGATTCCTCGTTCAAGCGGAAGCTTTCGATCAGTGGAAGAGACCGCAGCAAGGGAGTTGGCGCGCCGCCGGTTATCTGGACCTTTTCGACAACTGGAGCGAAGCGGATATGCGTTCGTTAGTTCGCCGCGACAGAAATAGCCCTGCAGTTATTATGTGGAGCATTGGCAACGAGATCCCGGAGTTGACGGACGAGCCGGAATATGTGCGGCAGGCGACGCGCCTTGTCGGATTTGTTCATGAAGAAGACCCGACGCGTCCCGCCACCTCTGCGTGCAACCTTGGAAGAGCTGGGTTTGGAGAAGTCCCAAAGGTCTTAGATATTTTCGGTTACAACTACTATGGACGCGCGAACTACGCGAAGTTTCATGAGAAGAACCCGGACGTTCCGGTCTATGGAAGCGAAGTCGTTTGCACGGGCACGTCTCGATCTTGGTACGTTTTCCCCGTCAAAATGAGTTCCGGCAAGCTTAGCGACGGAATAACTGATTTCCACCAATCGTCTTACGCTTGGTTTGCTTTTGGATTCAATCCTGAAAAGCCGCTTTCCGGCTGGGCTTGTCCTCCTGACTACGAGTTCGAAGCGCAAGATCGTAATCCTTTCGTTTTTGGCGGATTCGCTTGGACCGGTATCGATTACTTGGGCGCGCCTTTCAGCATCGACGAACTCTCGCGCAATCAGGTGTTTACTGTTCCGGAGATTGAAGCGCACGCGGAGGCGGAGAAAGAGAAACATGGCGCTTATTTATGTCCGCTGCGCATCTGCGAATGCGGTCCGTTCGACCTTGCGCTCTTCCCGAAAGATATGGCGTATCTCTACAAGTCGCGATGGCTTCCGGACGAGAATACGACGCATATTCTGCCGCACTGGAATTTCCCTAATCGCATCGGGGAAGTAACGCCGGTTTATGTTTTTACTTCCGGCGATTCTGCAGAACTCTTCTTAAACGGCAAATCGCTCGGACTTAAGACTAAGGAGGAATACCAATATCGCTTGATGTGGAACGACGTTCTCTACGAGCCGGGCGTTCTTCACGCCGTTTCTTACAAGAATGGCGAAGTATGGGGCGAAGCGACCGTTGAAACGACCGGCGCGCCTGCGGCGCTGCGTTTGAGCGTCGATAAGACGGAACTTGCGGCGGACGGCCGCGATCTTGCATTTGCCACGCTTGAAGTCGTTGACGCCGAAGGTCGCGTCGTTCCTGACGCCTATGTTGACGTTTCGTTTGACGTCGAAGGGGTAGGGAAGATTGTCGCCACTGATTCGGGCGACGCGACAGATCAGGTTTCGTATCGTTCGCCCAATCGTCGTTCTTTTGCGGGGTTGATTTCCGCAATAGTGCGCTCAGAACGCGGCGCCGCCGGTAAAATGAAATTGACGGCGTCGTCCGAAGGTTTAGAGAGCGCCGCCGTCGAAATCGACGTTCGTTGACTTGAGACAGATTCGTCTGGGACGAAATAAAAAAAGAACGCCGCGTTGTAAAACTTTACAGCGCGGCGTTCTTTAATTAACGACGGAACACAGAAGGTTACACTTTGCAGACGTTAGAGTCGGGACTTTCGCTCTCTTGTTCTTGCTCTTCGTTTTCTGCCTCTTCATTTTCGTCTGACTCTTGTTTGCTCCTGTTTCTCTCCTTTTCGTCAAGTTTTTCTTTGAACTCGACAATTTGAGGATCCTCAAGTTCTTCAGGAGTTAAATCGGCTAACTTGCGGCCGCTAAATTTGATTCGCTTGAAAGAATATTCGTTGGGTTCGTCAAAGGCGTTTTCGTCTCTTTCGTCGGGCGTGTCGACCGTTTCAAGCCGCACGTCGACAACTTCGCACTCGGCGAACATATCGTTGAGAATATTCTCAGAAAGCGGGTCTTCCAAGTAGGTCTCGATCGCTCTGCGAAGCGGACGCGCGCCATAGTCCATATTGCTTCCCTTTTTAATGAGGTATTTTTTCGCTTCATCAGAAATGAGGAGGCATAGGGGCTTTTCGAGGAGCCGTTGACGGAGTTTCTTGAGTTCGAGATCGACGACGTCGACAAGGTCTTTTTCGTTCAGATAACGGAAGACGATGACGTCGTTAAATCGATTGATGAACTCGGGACGGAAACTGCGTTCGATCTCTTCTTTGACGCGCTGTTTCATGTCGTTATAGGACGCGTCGTCTTCTGGACGTTGGAACCCGAAAGCAGACTCGTTTTTGATCGCCATTGCGCCCGCGTTCGTCGTCATGATGACGATCGTGTTGCGGAAGTCGACGATTCGACCGAAACTGTCGGTCAGGCGACCTTCTTCAAGCACCTGCAAGAGGACGTTAAAGACGTCCGGGTGCGCCTTTTCGATTTCGTCGAGGAGCACGACGGAGTAGGGACGTCTTCGGATTTTTTCCGTCAACTGTCCGCCAGCTTCATAACCGACATAGCCCGGAGGGGCGCCGATCAAGCGCGAGACGCTGTGTTTTTCCATATACTCGCTCATGTCGATTTGAACGAGCGCATTTTCGTCGCCGAACATAAATTCGGCGAGAGCTTTAGCCAACAACGTCTTACCGACGCCGGTTGGGCCCGCGAAGACGAAAGAGCCGATGGGGCGTTTGGGGTCTTGGATACCGCTTCTGCTTCTGCGAATCGCTCTGGAAACCGCTTGAATCGCTTCGTGCTGGCTAATAACGCGCTTATGGAGCTCGTCTTCCATCTGAAGCAATCGCTTGGAATCCTCGGTGGAAATACGCGTGAGCGGCACTCCGGTGATTTTGGAGACAACTTCGCGCACAACCGTCTCGTCGACGATTCCGCTGGCTTTCTTTTGCTGCTCGCGCCACTCGGCTTGCAATTCCTTTTTCTTTGTCGCGATTTTTTCAAGTTGATCGCGAATCTGCCCCGCTTGTTCAAACTCTTGACGTTGAACGGCAAGATCCTTTTGCTTTTTGAGCTCTTCTTCTTGACGCGTCAGGTCGTTTAAGTCGGGCGGATAGGTCATCGTCTTGATACGAACGCGCGCGCCGGCTTCGTCGATGACGTCGATCGCCTTGTCAGGCAAGCAGCGTCCGGACATATAGCGCTCGGAAAGCTCGACCGCCTGATCGATCGCTTCGTCAGTAATGACGACGCGGTGGTGCTTTTCGTACCGTTCACGAAGCCCTCTCAGAATAGCGACGGTCTCCTGAGTGTTCGTCGGATTGACGGTAACGCTTTGGAACCGGCGTTCCAAGGCGTTGTCCTTCTCGATGTACTTGCGGTACTCGTCGAAGGTCGTGGCGCCAATGCATTGCATTTCGCCGCGCGAAAGAGCGGGCTTCAGGACGTTAGCGGCGTCCATTGCGCCTTCTGCGCCGCCGGCGCCGACCATCGTGTGCATTTCGTCGATGAAGAGGATGATATTCTTCGAACGTTTGACTTCGTTCATCAACGCCTTGATACGTTCCTCGAATTGTCCGCGGTACTTTGTTCCGGCAACCATCATAGCCAAGTCTAGGGCTACAATGCGGCGGTTCATCAGAATCTCGGGGACTTTTCCGTCGACGACTCTTTGCGCGAACCCTTCGACGATCGCAGTTTTTCCGACGCCGGCTTCGCCAAGGAGCGCCGGATTATTTTTAGTGCGTCGGCAGAGGATCTGCATGGTCCGTTCGATTTCCGTCTCTCTTCCGATGACGGGGTCCAATTTCTTTTGACGCGCTAACTCGGTAAGGTCTCTTCCGAAGCTGTCTAGAGCAGGAGTTTTGGACTTTCCGCCCCTGCTGGACGTTCTTGTAGAACCGAAGGAACGTCTTTCGTCGTTGAAAGAATCGTCGCTTGCGTCGTCGTCTTGCGAACCGTCAAATGAACCTTCGCTCGAGGAATTGCCGCCGTCTTGTCCGAGCATCGACAACACTTCTTCGCGCACTTCTTCCAGCTTGATTCCTAAATTCATAAGGACTTGTGCCGCGACGCCGTCCTGTTGTCTCAACAACCCAAGCAGGATATGTTCGGTGCCGACGTAGGTGTGTCTCAGCTCTTTCGCTTCTTCCATAGCGAACTCGAGCGCTTTTTTAGCGCGCGGAGTTTGCGGAAGGCGCCCCATCGTGACGAGGTCGGGACCACTTCGGACAGTATTCTCGATCGCGGTGCGGATTTTGCGCAGGTCGACGTCCATTTTTCGCAGTACGTTTGCCGCTACTCCGCTTCCCTCTTTGGTGAGACCGAGCAAGATATGTTCCGTTCCAATATATTCATGATTGAAACGCAACGCCTCTTGGTGCGCATATTGCATCACCTTACGCGCACGATCGGTAAAACGCTCGTATGCCATTTATTTCTCTTTATAAGTTTTTATTTTCAAAGACGCAACGACCCTCTATGCGATTGTCGTTTAGACTAACTTGTGTGATTCTTTTGCAAAATGAAGCGCTTCCGAACTGCATTTTGCAAAGCTTGCGCGCATATTCTGGCACGCTGGTTGATCGCTATAAAAATGCATAATTCATTGTAAATGTAAACTCTTTTTTGTCTAGGACAGTAAAAAAGAGCAAACGCTTCCTACATTTCTCAATAAAGAAGCAAGATTGGCGCCAATAAGACGCATAATAGAGCTTGGCGACAAAAAGAAGACGTCGCCAAAAGTGAAAAGAAAAAATTTGGTATAGACGGATTCATAATAAATCTTTATCCTCACTCTATGCGTAGAATTGCCTGCGCGCAGGCGGCATGAGAAGCCCGCCCTGGTTTGCCTTGTAGAGTTGAGAATTGAAATGACGATCCACCGCAGTCTACAGATACTTTGCGCCTTTGCCGTCACGTTGGTTTGCGTTTGCGGAACCATTGGATGCGTCCGTTCCGACGCGAAGGTTGAGGAGACTGGGTCGAGCCTGACGACAGAAGAAGAAACTAGTCGTTCAGGGGCTCCCGGTTCCACAGATTCCGAGAGTCGTCAGACAGAGGATCCGCCAGCAGCTCAAGGGGCAGACGCAGCTCGTATATTAGGGGACGCAACCAGTAACTTTGCGAAGATATTTTCCGACGATAACGAAGGAGAGACGGAAGAAGACGGCGTGATCGACATATCCCTTGTCGACGAAGAAACGCGTCGAAAATATACTGACGACCGAACGCTCATCACGCCTACGCTCGATTCTCGTGAAGGCGCTGAGGACGCCGAAAAATACAAGTTGGAATACAAGTTTGAGCCGAATTCTAATCTTTCGTGGACGGTCGTCCATACGGTCAATAAACGAATCTCTTACGGAGGCAAGGAAACCCTGATTAAGACGTCTTCGACAACGCATCGCCGTTGGGAATTATTGGAGGCGTCCGGCGAAGGCAAAGTATCTGCCAGACACTGGATTGATCGCATGATCCTCGAGCAACATGAAGAAGGCAAGGACCCGATTGCTTACGATAGTGAACGCGACATTGTCGTTCCGAAGGAAATTGCCGCGTTTGGCACAGAAAAGGCGGTCGGCGTCGCCTTGGAAACGTTTGACGTGAACGAGCTTGGCGTCATGTCGGACAAAACGAAGCTTGTTGCGGAATACCAAGGTCGAGAAGGCGATTCTAACGTCGTCGTGCCTTTTCCCGCCGAAGAGGTTGCCGTCGGGGACGTGTGGACGATCCCTTATTCTCTTTACTTAAAAGGGGCCGACAAAGTTACTCGGCCCTATCAGGTTATCGAGCGTTTTCGACTTGAAGATATCAATGAACAGTACGCGACGATCAGCTTTAAAACGACGCTTGTTTCGATCGTAGAGGATCCCGTCGTTGAAGGAGAGTTGGCGGAACGGCTCTTTACCGGCCGCACGCTGTTTGACCGCGAACTTGGTTTAACGACTTATACAACCATGACGTTTGACAAGAAGGTAACGGGCGCTTTTGGATTCTCGAGCTTTCTTGATTACAACTGTCGTGTTGTCGAAAAACTTAATCGGGACGGTGTTTCTCAACCGTCGACAGAAATAGAGAACAAAAATGACTGAACTAGACAAAACGGCGACAATTTTCATAACAGGGGCGACTGGCTTTATCGGCACGAGTCTCACTCGGCAGCTCTTGGGCGCCGGATGGCGCGTTCGCGGAATGAGCCGCTCCAAGCCGACGCTTCCCCCCGGCTATGAGGGCGACATTAAGGACGTTTGGGAACATCCGAATTTTGAACACGTGAGCGGAGACGTGAACAGCGTCGATTCGCTCGTACACGGCATGACAGGGTGCGATTACGTCTTGTCGCTGGCTGGCTATGCGCGGAATTTCGCTCGCGACCCGGAAGTGTTTTTCCGCGTGAATGTCGACGGTATGCGCAACGTCTTCAACACGGCGGAGAAATTAGGCGTTAAAAAGATTGTTTGGGTTTCGACGATCGTCACTTTTGGCCCGACGCGCAAAGGGGAAACTTGCGACGAGACGCATACTCGAATCACCGACAAATACTATACCGAATATGAAGAGTCGAAGTCGGTTGCCGAAAAAGAGGCGCTACAATTTGCGAAAAAAGGTTTGCCCGTCGTGATTGTGAATCCGACGCGCGTTTATGGGCCCGGTCAACTTTCCGAGGGGAACTCCATGGCGACGCTGATTCGCTCTTACCGCCGCGGCGCCGGTCCTTTTCTGCTCAATTATGGAGTCAATGTCGGCAACTACGGATATGTCGACGATATCGCTCGCGGAATTTATTTGGCGCTCGAAAGCGGCAGAGTCGGCGAACGTTATATCCTCGGCGGAGAGAACGCTTCGCTTTTGGAATTGTATAGGCTCATCGACAAAGTGGACGGCAAAAAACATTGGAAATTGCCGATGTACAAGTGCATTCCGCTTCTCGTTGCTCACAGTCTCAAACTTTGGGCGCATTTGACGGGTATGTACCCTCTCATTACGCCCGGCTGGATTCGTACTTTCTGCGTCGATTGGAAATATACCTGCGACAAGGCAAGAAACGAATTGGGTTACGATCCAATTCCGCTTGAAGAAGGGTTGAAGCGCACTTGCGAATGGCTCGACCGAATAGAGGCCAAAGACGCTAAGAACAAACAATGATTGAAATGAAGACGTTTCATTGTTGAGTTGTTTTAGCAGGTTCGATTTTGCGCTTCGCAAGTTCTCGGCATGAGATTGCGAGGCGGCTATCCAGCGCCCGGAGATTGAGCGTAGGATCCGTTTAAATAAATAACAAGCAGTTGATCGTATCCCGACGATCAGCGTTATGAGTTTCCCTCAACGAGGATTCTTCCTATGGAAAAGAAAACAGCGACTGCGTTGCTTGCCGCATACCTTTTAGCAACGGTTGGATGCGCTGCTTTAGAACATCCGCGCGCCGACAGCTTTGAACGCGCTCGAGGAGAATATGTCGTTAGGGACGAATCGACGGCTGCAACGTGGTCTCAAGCCGCAAGCGCCGCGCGGCTACGAGAGGGCGAGGAACGTTTCACCGCGCTCAAGCCGACCGATTTACACCCTGGCGTCAGGGGCCAAAGCGAGTCGACGAACCCGACTTTTACCGATAAAATTACGAATTTTTTTCATCCGCCAAAGCCGCAGGTTACGAACGCCAACGGCGGGTATAACCGAACCCAGGTTGTCGGTCGCTCAGGTTCTCAGCAGCCGTTGCGTCAAGGGCAGCCGCGTTACGAAACGAACGTTGCTCCACGCGGAACTTTTACGAATTCTGAGGCTGCGCAGAATAAGACGGAAGGACAAGGTTTTTGGTCCAAGCTGTTTCCTTCTAAGCCTGTTGAAAGTCAAGACTGGACGGAGCCTAACGTCGTCATTGTTCCTCAGCAGAGAAGGGAACAGCCGCGGATTGACGCCCCTCAGCAGCCTAGCGAGCAAGCGCAGGCGCGGCAAAACAGCGGATTTAAGTTGCCGCCTAATCGATTGTTCAGCGCCCCGTTTGCACAACAGAAACTGCAAAGTTCCTCTCGTCTTATCGAAGAATACGATCAGTTGCGATTTTTCCCGCCGTCGGAAGAGATCGAGCGATATTATTATCCGAGCGGCTCAGTCGCCCTACAACCGAACGGGAGCTGCCGAATTCCACAGGGTTCGGTTCAACAGAGCATTGCTGGCAACCTTGCGCTGCCTAATGCGCGAACTAACCCCTCTTATGACGCGCCGATATATCAAGCCTTGCCGAGTCAAGCGGGCGGAGCCGTTCCGGAATCAGGTTTTGCCCATGCTGAAAAAGCAAGGGCTAAGGGATCGGCTGTTCTTTCCCCGATCGTTCACACGAGCGCTAATATTCCGACGAGCCGTCTTGGCAGTTCCGACGCTCGGTCTCTTGGCGTTTCGCGCCCGGTCTCTAGATTCCAGGACGTCTCGCAGGCCTCTTATGCGGAGCTTCGTCCAAGCCCGATAGAACCGCGATTAAGCCCCGAATCGTTGTTTGGCTGGAGCTCTGAAACGAACGACGTTTTATCGAATTTTACGCCTGCGGCGGCGGAAGAGACTAGTATTTCCGCCTCTGAAGATATGAACGCTTCTGACGCGAGCTTTCTCGAAGCCTTAGGACGGCGACCCGACTTTTCATGGATTAATTCGACGCCCTGTAAGAGCCCCGCGCCGAGCGCCGCCGTTTCTTCTCTATCAGACGAGTTATCGACCGAAGGAATAGAGGTTTCGAGTTCTGACCGCGAAGTCAGCGCGCTAAACAGAGCGGCAGAATCAACGGCAAAAAAGCCGGTCATGATCGCTGAACCTGGCGCTTCGCTCGACGATATTTTCGATTCGGCGGTCTTTTCTAGCGGAGAACCGCAAGAAAGCGATCCCGTCGAAGTTGACGAAACGTTTCCAACGGTAGAGACGACTCCCCTTGTTGACGTGATCGTTCAAAATGCCGAACCGTTGGAAGAAAAGGATCCGCTGAGCGTCGACGCCGATCCTCTCTCCATGCAAGACAAATTGTTGCGACAGGCTAATGAGACGGCCGCCTATGCGCCCGCCCCGGAAACGGTTGTCGAACGCAACGGCAACAAGCGCGACGCTCCATTAACAAACGAAGAAATTGCTTGGGTCGATCAGATTAAGAGCGCCATAGAAACCTTGCTGCAAGAGCGCGACGCCTTAGCAAGCCAGGGCAAGGACGTCCGCTCTTGCGACGCGCGGCTCCGCCTTTTGTATTTGGTCATCGGCGAATACGAACGCTCGATTCAGAATATTCAAGACGACTCCGACCCGTTAAAAGTCTTTTGGGAAAAAGAATGCCGCGGCTTGGAAACATTGCTGCAGAACAGACTTGAAGAGATCGATCCGAGCTTTGTCGCCGAACGATTGAGTTCCGGACTCGATTCCTTGGCTAGTCTTTGCGACGTGAAAATCCGCAAGGCGCTGTTGGTCAACGCGCCCGCTTGCTACGGACTTTACGAAGAACGTCAGAGCGATTATAATCAGGGCGAGACCCTGTACGCCTATACGGAGCTCGATTATGTTTCTAGCCGCGAATCGGTTAATGGGTATAGCATCGACGTTGAATGCCGCTGGCGTTTGGTCGACGCTTATGGAAATATTATTATTCCTTTTGAAGCGCAGCGTTGTTCTAACGTTTCCGAAACAAAATTGCGCGACATAGTTTTGAACATTTCCGTGCCTCTTCCTAAGGTGTTAGGTTCCGGCGAATATACGCTTGAATTGGAAGTTGTCGATTTGAACGCAGCTGAGCCGAAGGCTTCGATCAGACATTTGACTCTCAGCGTGGCAGACGTTACCGCAGGCTAGAACTTTTTCTATGTTTGCGAGGTACTGTATCGGACGCCGATAACATCGGCGTCTATTTTTTAACAGCTCTGGGAGCAACAATTTGGTCTTCAACGTTTCGCGCAGCAAAACGCTCCCCAATCCCGTTCCCGTTACGGTGTTGTTGGATTGTTTAAAGTCGGTAGTTAGGGGAAACTTTCCTTCTTCGCTCAATGTGATAGGAGAAGTGTCTAGCCTCAGCGCTACGACTTCGGGATATTGTTACTTCACGCTCAAAGAGAAAAACGAAACGACGAAAAAAGAAGCGCAGCTTTCTGCTGTGGCGTGGTCAAATGTTACGCGGCATTTGCCTTTTCAGCTCAAAAATGGCATGCAAGTCGTATGTTCCGGAGAGGTAGACGTCTATGCTCCTCAGGGGAAATGCCAATTGGTCGTTAGGGCGATCGAGCCCGTGGGCGTCGGGGCTTACGAATTAGCAAAGAAACAGATTGAAATGAAGTTGCGCGGGGAGGGATTGTTCAGCCCTGAGCGCAAAAGGTCGATTCCTAAGGCAATAAGCCGCGTTGGGGTTGTAACGAGCCGAACGGGCGCTGCGTTTCGTGATTTTCTCAATATTCTCGGCCGCCGCAACAGACGCATCGACGTCGTTGTCGCGCACGCTCGGGTTCAAGGCGAAGGTTCTGCACAAGACGTCGTCAACGCGCTGCAGATGCTGAATGAGCTGAAAGACCAACTTGGTCTGGACGTCGCCGTCCTGATACGCGGCGGCGGAAGCGTTGAAGATCTTTGGACTTTCAACGAAGAAATGGTGGTTCGGGCGGTCGCCAATTCGGCGCTTCCCGTAATCACGGGGATTGGACATGAGATCGACACGTCGATTTGTGACCTTGCCGCCGATTTACGCGCGTTGACGCCGAGCGACGCCGCTGTCCAATTAACGCGGGAAGACGACGAATCTCTTGGAAAGCAGCTTAACGTTTTCAAAACGCGAATGGAGAACAGAATAGAGCAAAAACTTAATTCGGCATTCGAACGACTCCGCTATTACGAGCAGAGCCGCGTCTTTACAAGACCGTATGAAGTTCTCTACGAAAAAAGAATGAAACGCTTGGACGACCTCGAAGCCCAATTGACCTATCAAATTGAGCAAAAGATTTCGAGCGTTGAAAAGACTTGTGAAATATTGAAGGAACGTCTGGCAGGACGTAATCCCAAAGCGATACTATCGCGCGGCTATTCGTTTACGCAGCGCGTCGACGATATGAAGATATTGCGTTCTCCGGACGACGTCGTCGCAGGTCAGATCATAGAGACGACGCTCGCACGGGGGAAAATTCGAAGCGTTGTCATAGAATAGCGATCCGAACACATGACGCTCCTTGAATTCTCGGTTGGCGCCGTCCTCGATTTGAGCGCTTGAGAATAGTAAACTT
The DNA here is from genome assembly GCA_028695965.1 of Thermoguttaceae bacterium. Taxonomy (GTDB): domain Bacteria; phylum Planctomycetota; class Planctomycetia; order Pirellulales; family Thermoguttaceae; genus RUG369. The sequence goes on from JAQVHZ010000033.1 coordinate 21,349, forward strand.
TTTTCAGTGTTTCTGCTTTTTGGACGGTCCGTCTTTCTGGTCTTTCTCTTGGAATCGCGAAGTTGGCAGGGCAGGCCGCAGGCTCGTTACCGCAGGAACAGAGCTCAGCGCTGAACGGCGCATCGCATTTCGTTTGCCTTTGGCCTGCTGATTGCCGGATTCTTCTTTAATTTCTTCTTTTAACTCTTGCAGCGTCATCCTTAATTGACGTTCATAGAAGAATCTTTTGACGGCATAGTCCAGGACGCCAAGCGCGAGCAGCGTTCCGCATAGGAGGAACGCCAGGCGTTTGAGGAACGCGCCAATGAATAGGACAATTGGAAGAACGTCGCCGTTGGGCAGACTGACAATTGTCTCAAAGTCGCGTCGAAGCGAGAAAATGAGGACGAGCGCAAGTATCGTTATTTTGAAAAGCGCGAATCCAAGCTGACCTAAAGTTCCAAATGAAAATAACCTTGCGAAATTTTTAAACGGATTGATTCTCGAAAAATTTGGCGCGACTTTGTCCGGTATGACGAGAACGCCCGTTTGAAGAAGGTTGGCGGCAACGGAAGTTGCAGCGATAACGAGAAAGAATAGAAAAAGTTTGCTGAGGACTCTGAGGATTTGATGAGAAAGAGAGGATGCAAACGTTGCGACGTCTGTTTGGAGGACAAAGTTTTGAGAGAGGGACGCTTGAAGGAAATTGACGGACTCCAAACTTGCGTTCTTGGCGACCGCAGTTAACAGGATAACGGCTCCCAAAAGGGACGCGGCGGCGACGAGATCTTGACTTTTAGGGACATGCCCTCTTTTTCTAGCTTCTTGGCGCTTTTTTGGCGTCGCCTGCTCTGTTCTTTCTTGATCTGTTTCAGCCATGTAGAGACGTCCTCTGAGCGAATGTTGACGTATTATCTTTGGATAGTACCTTTTTTTAGCGTATGGGTCGAGAGGAGTTTTGATTCGTTCATAAGATGAAAATCAAAAAAATAGAAAACGCCCCCTTGAAATAATCAAAGTAGGTCGTACAATTAAGCGCGAGTTGTCGTAAGCGGAGTTTTGCTGACGGCTCGAGACCTTGGGGTTGTAGCTCAATTGGTTAGAGTCCCGGACTGTCGATCCGGTGGTTGCGGGTTCGAGTCCCGTCAACCTCGCTTGGTTTTTAGATATTTTGTTGGACGTGCGAGAAAGTTGCGCGTTTAACGTGGGGTTGTAGCTCAATTGGTTAGAGTCCCGGACTGTCGATCCGGTGGTTGCGGGTTCGAGTCCCGTCAACCTCGCTTGGTTTTTAGATATTTTGTTGAATGCGCGAGAAAGTTGCGCGTTTAGCGTGGGGTTGTAGCTCAATTGGTTAGAGTCCCGGACTGTCGATCCGGTGGTTGCGGGTTCGAGTCCCGTCAACCTCGCTTTCCGTTAGGTTTGAACCTATCGGCATAGAAGCCCTTAATCAGGGCTTTTTTTGTTTCTTGAACCAAGCGCTTTTAAATTCTAAGAAAGCTTTTCGCACTCTTGAAAAAGGAAGTTTCACATTATATAATAGCGTAATCGGTCGTTTGACGCAGGTATTTCCCGGAACGCCGAAACTCTCCTCCTTAGAGTCGACGCGTGGGATCTTCGCGCGATCACTAGGGCGAGCTTCGGAAAATATTATGGACGTTTTACGAGCGTTCGTCAGCGTTGGATTGAAACTAGTTATATTTTTTGCACAAAGTATTTATGAGGGAAAGACATAGAGTGACCAAAACGCAAAGTGGAAAGAAATTGCCGTCGTCTTTAGAACGCGCGCGTATGGCGGCGCGGGTAATCGTCGAGAATAAGGGCGAGGACGTTTGCATCCTTGACCTTCGTGCAGTAACTCAAGCGTTTGATTTTTTCGTAATCGGTTCCGGGACCAGCCGACGTCAACTGCGTGCAATCAGCGACGAGATCGACGACGTTTTCGAAAAGGATCTGGGAGATACCAGGCTTAGCGTATCCGGCTATCAGGAAAGCCGCTGGGTCGTCCTTGATTACGGCGACGTTGTCGTTCATCTTTTCGAACCGGAAATGCGCGAATATTACGCGTTGGAGGATCTCTGGGGCAAAGGCGTCGAGATTCCGCTTGAACCGGACGCTGCGGAATCAGGATCTGATAAAACGCCCGTAGCGCCTGTTGTTAAAGACGAGTCGAATAATTAGTCGCTGGAGCCGAAATGAACGTACTGAAAACAATAGCCGCCCGATTTGCCAAAGCCTTGGAAGCGATTGGCGTTGAACCGGAACAATATTTGGATCTCATTCGACCAAGTCAAGACGTGAAGTTTGGCGATTTTCAAGCGAATTTCGCTATGCCTCTGGGTAAGAAACTTGGCAGGGCTCCGCGCGACGTCGCGGCAGACGTCGTCGCTCGTCTTGATTACGCCGACTTCCTTGAAGTTCCTGAAATTGCCGGTCCCGGCTTTATCAATCTGCGCGTGAAGACCGATTATCTTGCTGGTCTTCTTCAACAAACGGCGACGGACGAACGTCTTGGCGTTGAAAAAGTTGAGGAGCCGCGTAAAATAGTTCTCGATTTTTCCGCGCCCAATGTCGCTAAACCGCTGCATGTCGGTCATATTCGTTCGACGATGATCGGTAATTCTCTTGCGCTGATTTTACGATTCTTAGGCAACGACGTCATTACCGACAATCACCTCGGCGACTGGGGCTCTCAATTTGGCATGATTATTTACGGCTATCGTAATTTCTTAGATCAAGCGGCTTATGAGCGGGACCCCGTTGAAGAACTGGCGCGTTTATATCGTTTGACTCGACAGCTTGTCGACTATCAGGACGCCAAAAAGAAAATTGGCGAACTGGAAAATCAGCTGACCGCCGCCAGAGAAGCGCTGGACGCTCAAAAGGCGCGTTGCGCCGAGGCCAAAGCGGCAGACGACGCCGAAAAGACGAAGGAATCGAAAGACGCTCTGAAAAAGTCGAATAAAGAACGCGAGCGTTTGACCAAGGCGGTCGACGCGGCGCAAGAGAAATTCGACGGCGCCATGAGCAAAATTGACGGCGTGGAGTCGGCCCCTGAACTTGCACAACTTGCCGAAGGCCGCGAAACGATCGGGACGGACGTTCTCAACGAAACGTCAAAGCTGCATCACGGCGATGAAGAGAATTTGGCGTTGTGGCGTCAGTTCATGCCGCAATGTCTTTCGGAAGTCGACAAGATTTATGAGCGTCTCGGCGTTCAATTTGACGAATCTCTCGGCGAAAGTTTCTACAACGATCGTCTTGGTCCGCTCGTCGAACGGCTCAAGGCTGATGGAGTTGCGCGCGAGACCGAAGGAGCCGTCGGCGTCTTCTTGGAAGGTCAAGAGGTTCCGATGCTGATCCAAAAGAGCGACGGCGCGTATCTTTATGCAACGACCGACTTGGCGACGCTCGAATATCGCCGCGATCGTTTTCAGCCCGACGCGATCCTCTACGTCGTTGATTTCCGACAATCGCACCACTTCGAACAACTCTTTGAAGCGGCGAAATATATCGATATGGGCGACGTCGAGCTGACGCACGTCAAATTCGGCACGGTTCTCGGCGACGACGGCAAGCCTTTTAAGACGCGCGCGGGCGACGCTGTTGGGCTGAAGTCGCTTCTTGACGAAGCGGAAGTCCGCGCGTCTGCAATTATTGAAGCAAACGACGCCGCTCGCGCTCCTGAAGACAGATTTCCTGAAGAAGAGAAGCGCGAAACGTCGCGCCGCGTCGGTATTGGCGCGCTCGTCTACGCCGACCTTTCTCAGAATCGTGAAAGCGACTACGTCTTCAGTTACGATAAGATGCTCGCGATGAACGGCAACACGGCGACGTATATGCAGTACGCGTACGCGCGCGTTCGTTCAATTTTTGCCAAAGGCGAAATCGACGTCGACGCGCTGCGCCGCGAATTTGACTCTGGCGCTAAGACGCTTTTGCTTGGCAGTCCGGAAGAACGCGCGCTTGCTTTCGAGTTGACGAATTTCCAAGGAGCGCTCGAAATGGTTGCTCGCGATTATCGTCCTAACTGGCTGACTGCGTATCTATACGAGTTGGCAAATAAGTACTCTTCGTTTTTTGAGAGACGTCCAGTTTTGAAAGCCGAAGACGAAAATGTTAAAGCGAGCCGTTTGTTCCTTTGCGATCTGACGTCGCGAACGATCGCCAAAGGGCTTGAATTGCTTGGCATTCAAACGGTTGAACGTATGTGATTAGTTTCGAACGCGGCGGGTCTTTTTGGCGCGCTGCGTTTTTGGTTTATGCGTCCACGCGAACGCCTTTTATTAATAAAGGACTTTACCTATGAAACGTATCCTTTGTATGAGTTTTGTCGCGGCGTTCTTTGTCGCGCTGTTCTCCTGTTCTCTTGTTGTCGCGCAGGAACCTGTTGCGGTGGAACCCGCGGTTGCCGAAGGCGTCAAATGGTTTGACGCGACGCAGTGGCCGGTCGAAAATAAGGGCTGGACCGACGTCGATCGTTATTTCGCGCGCTTTCCAGCCCGTTCGAAGGGCGTTGTAACCGATGCCGTTTGGAATCTTTCCCAGCATTCTGCAGGAGAAATTGTTCGCTTCCGTACGAACTCCGATACGATCAGAGTTCGCTATAAGCTTTATAGCGGAGGTCTCGGTATGCCTCATATGCCTGCGACGGGCGTTTCCGGTCTTGACCTTTACGCTTTTGACGACGAGACGGAACGTTGGCTCTGGGTTGCTTGTACTCAACCGACGAAACAGGAAGACGAGGCGGTTTGGGTTTCCGGTATGGAACGCAAGACGCGCGATTTTATTGTGTATCTTCCTTTGTACAACGGCGTCGACGCGCTCTCGATCGGCGTTCCTGAGGACGCTGAATTTACCGCAATGTCTCCTCGCAGCGACAAGCCGATCGTTTATTACGGCACGTCGATCGCTCACGGCGGCTGCGCCTCTCGACCGGGCAACTGCTATACGGCAATGTTGGATCGTCGCTTGAATATTCCGGTGATGAATCTTGGATTCTCCGGCAGCGCGCGTATGGAAATTGCCATCGCGGAACTAATGGCGGAAATTGACGCGGAAATTTACGTTATCGACGCGCTTCCAAACATGAATCCTGACCTTGTCGCCGAACGCGCAGCGCCGTTTGTCAAGAAGATCCGCGAAACGCGTCCGGAGACCCCGATTCTTCTCGTTGAAGACCGCTGTTTCTCCAATACCTGGATTCTTCCTTCCAGACAAGATTTCCATAAGAATAATCAAGGCGAGCTAAAGAAAGCTTACGAAGAACTGAAGCAGGACGACCCGAACCTTTATTACCTCGACGCGTCGAATCTTCTCGGCGAAGAGCTCGACTACGACGGCACGGTCGACGGTTCGCACCCGAACGATCTTGGAATGTGGCGCCAATGCAATGCGTTAGAAAAGGCTTTGCGGCCGATTCTTGAGCAGGCGCGTTCCAAGTAATCGAGCAGTAAACTTAGAGAAGTTAAAAACGACGTCCGTCAGGCATACTGACGGACGTTCCGAAAGCGACGTCTCGATCGTTGCGACAATAATACGTTAACGGACGGAGCCGCTTTATGCGCAGGCGTTCTATTGTCAACCGCTGCGTTTTCTTTGCGGCGTATCAGAAAGGAATTATTTGATGAAAATAGCGAAATATTTAGGCGTGTTTGCCGCGCTTGTTTGTGCGGTTACTGTGTTTTGCAATAATGTTGATGCAGCGGACGACGCGTGCGAACTCCGGGTCATGTCGTTCAATATTCGTTGCGCGACGGGCGCTGACGGCGACAATAATTGGGAATTTCGTCACGATACCCTTCTAGAAGTTATTAAAGAGGACGATCCTCTTCTTCTTGGCGTACAAGAGGCGCTGCCCATTCAAATGGATTTCCTGCAAGAAAACCTTACGGGCTATGAATCTATCGGCGTGGGCAGAGACGACGGCGTCCGCAAAGGCGAATTCATGGCGATTTTCTATAAGAAGGATATGGTCGACTTGCTTGACAGCGGCACGTTCTGGCTCAGCAAGACTCCCGACAAGCCCAGCAAAGGATGGGACGCCGCGTGTTTCCGAACGGTAACGTGGGGCAAATTCCGCTGCAAACAGACCGGTAAAACGTTCTGCTATGCGAACACGCACCTTGATCACGTCGGCACGATCGCTCGTAAAGAAGGCGCAAAATTGATTCTTCGCCGTATGAACGAAATTGCCGACGACAACGACCCGTTCTTTGTTACGGGCGATTTCAACATCACCGATCAATTTGACGCATATATCACAATCACTGGCGGCGTCGACGATATTCCTGGTCTTCGCGACTGCAACAAAGTCGCCCAAGAGCGTGAAGCGGCGCAAGAATATACGTTTTCCAACTGGGGTAAAATTCCCCCTGAAAAGGGCGAAATCATCGACTTCATCTTTGCTAATGATAAAGTGGAAGTGAAGAAGTTCAAGATTAACCCGGTCAAGCATTCGAATGGACGCTGCGCTAGCGACCACGTGTCGATCGTTGCGACGCTTAGCTTCTGATTGCCCCTTTGTTGACAGAAAAAAAGCGGCGTCGTTATTTGGCGCCGCTTCGTTTTCTCTTTCTATGAGGAAGGAGGTCTCATGACGTCTCGCATTCTAAACGTCAACAGGCTTTTAACATTGGTCTTTGTTGTAGGTTTAATTGTTGTGTCAAACGTATCGATTTCCAATGCGGCGGAACCAAAATCCGAATCGGAACTCTTTCCTAAAAACGCAACGATTCTTTTTCAAGGCGATTCGATAACCGACGGGAATCGCGGCCGCAATCTCGATCCGAACCATATTTTAGGGCACGGTTATGCGTTTTTAACGGCGTCTGCTCTCAGCGGCCGTAATCCGGAAATGAATTGGATCTTTCTGAATCGGGGCGTCAGCGGCAATACAGTTCTTGAAATGCGTCAACGTTGGGACGAGGATACGATCGCGCTCAAGCCTGACGTTCTCAGCATCATGATCGGCGTCAATGATTATTGGCGCGGCGAATCTCCGGAAGAATATCGCGCTGCGTTCGACGAATTGCTCAGCTACACGAAACAAGAACTTCCCGATACGAAACTAATCGTCATCGAGCCGTTTGCCACTCTTCCGACGTCTCTTAAAGAGGGCGCGAACATTGCTGATTACCAAGACGCCGCCCGCGATTTGGCGAATAAATACGGCGCGGTTTATGTCTTGACGCAAGAGATGTTCATGGAGCATATCGCTAATGAACCTAGTGAAAAATATTGGATTTGGGACGGCGTTCATCCGACATATTCCGGGCATTGGCTGCTTTATGAGGCGTGGCTGAAAGCTGTTTTGGAAGCGGAATGATTTAACGCGTTAGTCCTTTGAACGACATTGAAGAAAGAGAAACTCTTGGCGCCGATTTTTTTACAGGTTCCCGACGCTTTTCATTTAATAGGCGTTTTTCTTTTCGGCGCTCTTTTAGCGTCCTTTGCGAACTATTGCGTCGACAGGCTCGGATGGTATGAGCGTTATCGTTCCCCTTGGCGGCGTTTTCCTGAGAAGTTGAGCGATAAGGGACCGTTGCCCGTTCGCACTTGGCAAGATCGCGTTCCAATCTGGGGCTGGCTTTCGCTTTCTCGTTTTCCGTTGAAGAAGGCGGAGGAGACTAGTCGCAAGAAAGGCGCTAAGAATCGCGTTGTCGCTCCAGCGGAAAAACAGGAGCGCGAGGCGACCTGGGAATATGCGTGGATTCCCGGTTGGGAGTCCCGCTTCTTTTGGGTCAGGCCGTTTTTAGTGGAGATACTCTTTGCGGCGCTTATCGCTTGGCGATACTCTTATTGGTTTTCCGTTAGTTCAGATGCGCCGTCTTTTTCGCCCCTTGCCGCCTGGGGCGTGGAAACCGTCTTGTTTTGGTTGGCTCTTTGCGCCTCGCTCGTCGACCTGGACGATTACGTTATCCCAGATATGCTGATGACGCCTGGTATTCTTTTGGGTCTATGCGCCGCCGTCCTTTTTCCATGGTTATTGACGCCGATCGCGTGGCCGTTGGATTGGACTGGCGAAGAGACGACTTTTTCAATCAGCGCTTTTGTCGCGCATTTGTTGGCGTCAAATGGAGCCGAGGTCTCGCTTGGTTCAGTGCGCGCTTGCGTTGGGGGCGGGC
>JAQVHZ010000034.1 GCA_028695965.1 Thermoguttaceae bacterium
GTGTTGACGCTAATTTTTTCATTCGCATTTCCCCTTGAATAATACGGGTAAAATGGCTATTGTTCTCATTATGGAACTTACAAGAGAACAATTTGACAAAATCGCCCCAACACTACCTGTTCAACGTGGTAATGTTGTAGTTGACAATTATACGTTTTTGAACGCAATCCTGTACGTTATGGAGAACGGTTGCAAATGGCGCGCGTTGCCGGAACATTTCGGCAAGTGGTCGACCATTTACAAGCGCTTTCGACGCTGGTCTGAAAGCGGGGTTTTGGAAGAAACGTTGGATCACATTCAAAAGGAACTCCTTGCCGAGACGGATGTAACGACCCTCTCCTTGGACTCGACCCTTGTTAAGGCGAGTCCAAGCGCAGCAGGAGCTGTAAAAAAAAAGGCAAACAGTCTTTCGGTCGAACCAAAGGAGGAATCAACACGAAAATAAGCGTCATTGTCGCTAACTCAACGACACTCGTTGGTTTTCGTATTGCTCCGGGTAATTTTGGCGACGCTCCCGAAGGTCGTGCTCTGCTCCAATCGTTAGACACGTCTCCTTTTGAAGACTCCTTATTGTTAATGGATCGCGCTTATGAAGGCGACGAAACGCGAGCGCTTGCCGTCGCTAAGGGACTCAAACCGGTCGTTCCACCAAAATCCAACCGAAAAGAACCTTGGGAATACGACAAGGACGCATATAAACGCCGTAACGAAGTTGAACGATTCTTCCGAAGAATCAAGGAGTTCAGAAGAATTGCAACTCGTTATGAAAAGTTGGACATAACCTTTATAACGTGTTTGGTCTTAGCTTTCATTTTTATTATGTTACAAAACTAGTGTCAACACGCCCTAAATACGAATATTATATAGCGACCGCGCAGGGAAACGCCCCCTTTACAATCGCGTCTGCGCGTATTATACTGAACTTTGCTAGTTTCTTCTAGTAGCAGGCAAATTTTTTACATAAGCAGAAATAGAGCGAATCGAATGCACGCAAGACGCGTTGATAAAGCCAGAACTTCGCGCGGCGCCAGGCGCCCGTGCAGACGGTTCTTTGTCCTTTGCGGCGCGGCGGCGTTCGTCATGGCGCTGGCGGCGGTCCTTCTCGAGCTTGCGTATTGGAACGCCTGTCTCGCGCTCGATTCGGCGCGGCGCGCTGCAGCGCGCTATTCGACGGTCGACGCCGCGCGCGTTGACGACAGTTCGAACCTTCTCTCCACGCTTTCGCAAGCCGAAGCGCGTTCAGGTCTGCGCGGCGCGGCGGACGCGTATCGGCGTTCGCGCAACGATGACGCCGCCGCCGCGGAAGCGGTCGACGCCGGGCTGGCGCGTTGGGGCTTAGCCGACGCGGCGGACAAATTCGATTTCATGGCGCTTCGCGTCGCCGACAACCGCGCGTCTCAAAGCGCGCTCGACGTTCTGTCGACCCTCGAACCGGATCCGGACGTCGCGCAAGCCGTTGCGTTCCTTACGGAGCTTGACGGCGAATCGGTCGATTCGAGCGCGGAGTACGAGCTTTGGGCGTTTGACGTCGGCGCCGCTAATCCGCTCGATTCACTCGGCGTCGTTGCGTCAAGCGATTTTGGCCCTTCGCCGACCGTTCAGCTTGCGCGCCGCATAGCCGACGCTTCTGCGCGTCTCTTTCTCTTTCTGACGCTCGGCGTCTTTCTCTTAGGGACCCGCTCAGGCGCGTCGCTGACCGCCGAACTGCTTCGCGCGTTTTTTACGCGCGCCCTTTGCGTTTGGCGCCAACCGCCGACCGTTTGCGGCAGACTGCGTTGTCGCGCCCCTTATCGCAAGACGGCCCGGTCCTCTTTGACGGCGCTGAGTTCCGTGCGACTTCTCATTTGAGACGCTTCAACGTATTTTGGAGTCTATTGTAGTTCCGTTTGGCGCTTGCCAATAACGCCGCCGCGTTCGCCTTGAGCGCTGGCGCAGATTGCGTTTTTGGAGGAGAGCCCAAACCGTCTCTGGGATATAGCGTCTATAACAATGAGTAATTACCATAAAGAACGCGCGTTCACGCTCGTCGAGCTCTTGGTCGTGATTGCGATCATTGGCGTCTTGCTCGGGCTCCTTTTGCCCGCCGTTCAGGCGGCTCGAGAGGCCGCCAGACGTATGCAATGTTCGAACAACGTCAAGCAGCTGCTCCTTGCGCTTGCGAATTACGCGGACGCGCAAAGGGGCCTTCCGCAATTCACGAGCTGGGGCAAAAGCGTTTCTTCCGGAATCTCCGGGCTCGACACGGGCTACTCGATCCACGCGCGCATCCTGCCCTATATCGAACAGGGCGCGTTCATGCAGGGAATCGATTTCGGAGATTACGACAATCGACGCCTTTGGAGCGCCAAGACGCAGATTAATGCGTCCCTGCACGACAAGTGCGGATTTCCGTGCCCTATTCTGTGTTGTCCGAGCGAAGACCAGGAGAAACAGGCGCTCCAGCCGCGCAATGAGAATCTCTATGCGAACAACGTCAACTACGTTTTCTGCACGGGGACGTCGACCGGCGTCGGGAACAACCTCAACTACGGTCAGAACGACGGCGCGTTTCGGTTTGTCCAGACGAGCTTCGCAACCCTTGTCGACGGGACCTCCAACACGATGGTCCTTTCCGAGGCGCGTATGCAGTTGAGCGCGTTTTCTCCGGAGGAAAAAAATATGGATCGTTTGAGCGTCCTTGGCGAGGGCGCGCCAGGAGATTATATTAATCCGGACCTTGCCGCGATGAAATCGCAGGCGTCGCTCACGCACCGCGGCTCGCCGTGGCTCGCGGGGCGCCATTATGCGACGGGCTATTCCGCATATTCGCGCCCTAATGCGAAAGCGCCAAGCATATGGCTGCGCGGTATGGAATTGACGTTTGACGGCGCGTCGTCGAACCATCCGGGAATCGTCGTCGTCGGCTTTGCCGACGGGAGCGTCCATAACGTCTCGGAGACCGTCGAACTTGGCGTCTGGCGCGCTTATGCGACCGCCGCCGGGGGCGAAACACAAGCGAGCTTGTAATTTTTTCAGAAACGATTTGCTTTTAACATAAAAAACCTTCAACATACAGAGAAAACAAAAAATGAAATATTTCCAATATATTGCGTTGGCGGCAACGACCGCTCTTCTTCTTTCCGCGTCCTTGGCAGGCGCGCAGGACCTGGCCGAATCACGCCGCGACGGGGGCGGACCGGGCGCAAGCGCGCAGTCCGTCGGCGCGTCGAACAAGAAGCGCCAGACGCTGACCGACGAAGAAAAGGCCGACCTGGAAGCGCTACGCGTCCAGATGATTCAAGACGGGATCGACTACCTCAAAGAATCGCAGAGCGCGAACGGCTCTTTTTCGGCGTCTCCGCGCGTTGGAATCGGGCCGACCCTAATCGACGCGATCGGTCTCCTTCGCGTCGGCGTGAAGTTGGACGAACCGGTCCTTGCAAAAGCGCTTGAGTTCCTCGAGTCGTCGATCCATGAAGACGGCGGAATCTATTCCGAAGGGATGCATTTGTCGACATACGAATCGTGCTTAGGGCTCGTCTGCTTCATGCTTGCGAACGAACAAGCCGGGGACGGTCGGTACGACGAAATCGTCAAGAATGCAGAGACGTTTGCGCGCGGCTCCCAATACAATGCGGCGAGCGGCTTCTCGCAAGACGACGAGTATTTCGGCGGCGTTGGTTACGGGACCGGCTCGTCGTCGCGGCCCGACCTGTCGAACACGCAGTTCTTTGTCGAAGCGCTCCGCGAAATCGGCGCCGAGAAGGACGACCAAGCGATCCAAGACGCGCTCGTCTTTGTGTCGCGCTGCCAGAACCTCGAGTCGGAAGACAATGTGAGCGGCCAGACAAAGTCGAACGACGGCGGGTTTATCTACACCTTCGTTTCTGGTCAGGAGAATCCTGCGGGTCAAGAGGCAAGCGGCGGGCTGCGCAGCTACGGGAGCATCACGTACGCCGGGCTCAAGAGCTTAATTTACGCCGGGCTGACGGCGGACGATCCGCGCGTGGCGGCGGCGACGAACTGGATCCGCGACAACTATTCGATGACGCAGAATCCAGGGCTCGGCAAAAAAGGGCTCTATTACTACTATCACACCCTTTCCAAATGTTTCCAAGTCCTCGGCGAACCGACGTTTAAAGACAAGTCCGGCGTCGAACACAATTGGCGTTCCGAGCTGATCGAGATCCTTGCGCTTGCGGAAAACGCGGACGGCTCCTGGGTCAACGAGGATCGTATGTGGTTCGAGAGCGACGCGAATCTGGTTACGGGGTATGTGCTCATCGTGTTGTCCTACTGCGCTGAAGAAGGAGCGGACGAATAATGGAAAGTACCGATATTGCCGTTCGAACGATCGATCTGACCAAGAAATACAAACGCGGAAATACGGAGTTTGAAGCGCTTTCGCATCTGGATTTGACGGTGAAGCAAGGCGATTTCGTCGCTATTATGGGCGCGAGCGGGTCCGGCAAGAGCACCGCGCTGCACTTAATCGCCGGTTTGACGCGCCCGACGTCCGGCGACGTCGAGATTGAAGGCAAGAGGATCTCGAAGATGAGCGATCGGGAAATGACGATCTTCCGCCGACGGCGCATGGGGATCGTCTTTCAGAGCTACAACCTCGTCCCGCACCTGACGACCGAAGAGAATATCCTCTTTCCGCTCCTTGCCGACGGCAGAAAAATTGCCCGTGATACGCTCGATAAACTGCGCGCGTTCTGGGACGAACTCGAGCTGACTGAGCAGCTTGGACAGTACCCCGACTCGCTCTCCGGAGGACAGCAGCAGCGCGTCGCGCTCGCTCGAGCGCTTTGCGCCGAACCCGCCGCGCTCCTCGCCGACGAGCCGACCGGCAATCTCGACTGGACGAGCAGTCAGAACATTTGCGTAACGCTCGACAAGCTGAACAAAGAGGAAAAACGCGCGATTTTGCTCGTAACGCACGAGCCTGCGGTCGCCGTTTGGGCGAATCGGATCGTCGTCCTGCGCGACGGCAAGATCGCCGGCAATTTTGCAACGTCCGAATTCAGCGACGCCGCCGAGCTCGCGGCGCGGTATCAAGAGCTGGCGCGCGCGGCGTCCGAGCGCCGGTAGGGAAAGGAGGAACGAACAATGAAATTCGTTTGGAAGATCGTCCTTTCTCGAATGAAACGACAAAAAATCCGGCTCCTTTTCATCGTGTTGGCGATCGCGGCGTCCTCCTGCTTGCTCGTCTGGACGATCGGCGGGTTCAACGCGCTCTTTCTCGACGCGTCCAACGACGCGTCGGATTACCTTGGTCATTACGACCTCAGAATATCGGCGCCGACGCTCGATCCTATTGCCGCCAGCCGAGACGGGCGGTCCTTCAGCCCTTATGCGAGGCGGTCAAACGAGGAACCGGGCAAAAAAGAGTCGGCGGAATCGGCGGAATTGGCTGGTCTGGAGACAGAGCTTCCTACGCTGGACGAATTGAAGGGGCTGCTCGACGCGTACCGCAACGCGGACGGGCTCCTTGACCTTGCGAAGGTCCCCCAGGATCTGCCGCAAGAAGCGCTCGAGTTTGCCCGACTGCTCGACGTGAACGGGGACGGGCTGCTCGACGCCGAGGAAGAAAAGACGCTGACGGACTTTGCCGCTCAGTTCCTAAGGGGCGGAAAAAGAAAGGAGGGGCGCGGCAAAGGCGCGCAAGAGCCGGAACCGCTTTTCCCAGAAGAGCTGCTTGCGGCGCTTCATGCGGACGACGCCGTTTCGGTCTGCGACGAGACGGCGACCTTGCGTATGTTTGTCTATTCGCCCGGTATGCCGGCCTCGATTCTGCAAGACGCCGACGCGGTCGACGAAGGCTCGAAGCCGACCTTAAAGCGCTCGCTCGACCTCTCCGACGAGGAACTTGAAGCGGTAGGGGAAGCGTCGCCGGGGATCGATCCGGAGCTTCACCGCAAAGCGTTTGGCGCCTACCGCGCGACGATGGGAACGCCGATGGGGCTCGGCTCGACGTTCCAGTCGACGACCGCGTTGGAATCGCCCTACGAAATTGAAGAAGGACGCTGGTTCAACGCGCCGACGCAAGACGGTTCCGTCCCTTACGAAGCGGTCATGACGACCAAGGGAAACGAGCAGTTCAGGGCGAAAGCGGGCGATTCGATCCTGCTCATTGATCGCGCCTCTTTAATTGGCGTTACGCGCGAGTATCAGCTGCAGGTCGTCGGGATCGTCAACGATACGGAAACGGACGGCTTCTATATCTCCAGAGCGCTGGCGCAAGTGATTTCTAAAAACGCGCCGGTTCAGACGTCGGCGCTCTACTTGAAGATAAGCGGGGACGTCGAGGCGTTCCGCGAACGTTGGCAGACGCCGCTCGCGCTCGCGGCGCCGGAAGTTGTCGCCGTAACGCCTGCTGAAATCGCCGAACAAAAAATTCAGGCGATCAAGGAGAATCAGTCCTTTAAGACGCAGGCGGCAAGCGGCGCGCTCTTTGCAGCCCTTGCGGCGCTTCTCATCGTCTTTACGGCGCTGAACATGAGCGTCGACGAGCAGAAGCGGCTTATCGCGTTCTATCGCGTGTCGGGGCTCTCGCGTTCGCAAGTCGGCTTGTCGATTCTGCTCGAAGCGATCCTGCTGGCGCTCCCCGGCTGGATTGTCGGCATGGCGACCGGCTGGCTGCTCGTCCTTATCTATACGCACAAGCCGACCGGGCTCAATATGCAGACGATAACGTTTTCGTTCGTCTGCACCTTCTTAGGCGCGGTCGTCGCGGCGTTGTATCCGATTTTCGTAAGCGCGCGCGTGAAACCGCTCGACGCAATCAACGAGCCGGAAAAGAGCTTCCCATCGGGCAAGCGGCGTCGACGACAGACGATCCTTTTCCTAATCGCCGCCGCGTTGGGGCTCTTGGCGATCAGAGGGAATTTGTATTTGGTCCATTCGCTGCAAGGGAAAACGGCGCATAACGCGGCGCTTCACACCTGTTACGCGCTTATGCTCCTTGCCGTCGGCGTCGTCTTGACGCTGCCGATAACGATCCGGCTGGCGGAGTATATCGCGCTTCCGATTCTAGCGCGGCTGTTCCTGTTCGATCCTCGCATTATGCGCAACGAGCTTTCCGGGAACACGCGCCGCGTCTCGGCGGTCGCCGTCGCGCTTAGCGTCGGGGGCGGGCTCTTCGTCTCGCTGCAGATTTGGGGCTATTCGCTCCTCGACCAGTTTCTTCCGGAACGTTACGCGCCCGAGGCGTTTGCCGCGTTTCTTCCGACCGGGCTGCGTCCTGAAATGGTCGACGAGATGAAGAAACTGCCGATGATCGACGAATCGCAATTCTTGCCGATCGCGGTCGAACAGGCGGCGTTTACCGACGACGTCAACTTCGACGACCCCAGAAAGCAAGCGTTTGCCAACGTCGTCTTTTTTGGACTCGACGTCGAGAAGGCGTTCGAAGGGGACGAACCTTTCGTAAAATTACGGTTCCGACAAGGAGATCCGAAAAAAGCGTGGCAGGAGGTAAAATCCGGACGCGGCGCGGTCGTTACCGACTCGCTGCCCGTCGATTATAAGTTGAAACTTGGCGACACGTTAAGAGTCGTCCATCCTCGCGACCCCGACGTCGTGCTGGAATATCCGGTCGTCGGCGTCGTTTCTTTCCCCGGCTGGCAGTGGCTCTCGAAGACGAGCGGCGTACGGCGCAATTTCGGCAGGTCCGGAGGGCTCGTCTTTGCGAGCGAGGACGTCGTCGCCAACGACTATCAGATCGAGCGCCGATCCTATTTCTGGTTCAACGCCAAGCCGGGTCAAAAGATCGATTATCAAGAGACGGAACTGGCGTGCGATTTCCTTGCGCGAAAGAATCTGCAGCTCGATATGAAAGAAAAGAACCCGGACGCGAAAATCGACGAAAAGAACGGAACGCAAACGGCGTATGTGAAGCTGTCGACGCGCGAATCGCTGACCGACTCGATTTCGAAACGCGCCGATTCGGTGATTTGGGGGCTGAGCAAGACCCCGATCGTCACGCTGATCATTATGTCGATCGCCGTCGTCGGAACAATAACGAACTCCGTTCGCGCGCGGCGCTGGCAATACGGCGTGATGCGCGCCGTCGGCATGACGCGCGGGGCGCTCGCGCGCGCGGTTTTGGTCGAAGCGCTCCTGATTGGGCTCGTGGCGTCGGCGGCAAGTTTTGCGTTTGGGTTCCTAGCGGCTCATGGCGCGTTGAAATTAGGGCAGAGCATTTTCGGAACGGTCGACCCGCCGATCGTATTGCCCGCCAAAGGGCTCCTGCTTGGGCTCGGGCTGGTTCTTGCGCTTTGTCTTGCCGCGTCGCTCTACCCCGCGATCAAGACGGGCCGCACAGAGCCCCTCAAATTGCTGCAGAGCGGGCGCTCGGTCGAATAAGTTGAAAGACCTTAGCTTCCAGACGCAAAAACGCCGAACGCAGACGTCTGTCCGCGTTCGGCGTTTTCTGCTGGTTAGCCCTCGTCGACCGAAAAATTATTCGGTTTTCTCGGAGTCAGTTGTTTCAGGTTCTGTTTTGGCGGGTTCCGTTTTGGCGGTCTCCGTTTGGAGAGGCTTCGTCTTATCGGTATAGACGGGCTCGCCTTGCGGTTCGTCGTCGACAATTTTTGCGAAGACGTCGGGGAATTCGACGCCCCCAATCTGCTTCATGACGTCGAGCATCGGGGGCAGGGACTTGGCCATATTGCGGAGCCAATTGGCTGTCGCCGTTTCGCGGTCGCCGCCCCCCGCGCCGCCGTCCCAGACGATGACTTTGTCGAATTTGATCGACGAAATCGCCTGTGCGGACGCCGCGACAAGTTCGTCGAAGTGGTCGAGGATGAGCATTTGGAACGCTTCTTTGGCGCCGCCGCACGCTTCGACGATGACGCCCAGACCCTCGCCTTTCTTCTTCAAGATCTCGTATTGGCCTCGCGCTTCCGCTTCGAGCTTGGCGTAGATAGCCGCCGCCTCGCCTTCCGCCTCGATGCGCTTTTGTTCCGCAACAGCTTCCGCTTCAACGATCGTTTTGGCTTTTTCCGCTCGCGCCGGCGCTTCAAGTTCCGCGCGTCGTTCCGCCTCGACTCGCTCTGCGCGCGCCGCCGCGGCGATCGCTTGCGCTTTGTGTTCCGCTTCCGCGACGGACGCTTCCGCCTGACGCTTGCGCGTTTCCGCAAGTTGGTACGCTTCCGCCCTCTTGACGTTCAGTTCCGCCGTCGAATTGACGACGACCGCTTGCGCAAGGTTTTCGCCTTTGACCGCTTCTGCGTTGGCGTTGGCTAACTTAACGCGCATATCGCGCTCGGCGTCTTTGATTTCCGCGTCCTTTTGGAACGCGGCGGATTGTTGTCCGACTAACTTGATACGTTCGAGGTCGGCAAGACGAACCGCTTGTTCCTGTTCGATCGCCGCCGTCTTGACGATCTGTTCGCGATCCGCCTCGCGCGTTCCGATCGCTTGGTCTTTTTTCGCGTTGGCGACTTGAATCGCCTTTTCCTTTTCGGCGCTCGCGACCCGGATTTCACCCATACGCTCGTTGTCGGCGACGTCGCCGCGCGCTTTTTGGATCGCTTCCGAGGCGGCTTTGCGCCCGATCGCTTCGATGTAGCCGGATTCGTCGGTGATGTCTGTTACGTTCACGTTGATGAGGACGAGACCGAGTTTCCTCAGTTCCGGTTCGAGCGACGTTTGAATGTTCGCCAGGAACGCTTCGCGGTCGCGGTTGATTTCGTCGATCCTCATCGACGCGATCACTTGACGCAACTGACCGAAAATGACGTCTTCCGCCTGCTTCGAAACGGCGGGCTTGGGCATGCCGAGCAAGCGAATCGCGGCGTTCTGCATGAGTTCGGGGGTCGTGCCGATGGCGATCGAGAAGACGCTCGGCACGTTGACGCGAATATTTTCCATCGACAACGCGCCCCGAAGCGGAATTTCGATCTGCATCGGCTCGAGGCTGAGAAACGCGTAGTCTTGGAAGAGCGGAACGATGAATTTGGCGCCGCCGTGGATGCACAGCGCGGACGACTTGCTCGCCTGACGTCCGTAGATTACCATAATTTTATTACTCGGGCATCGCTTATAGCGCGTGCTGAATAGAACAAGCGTGCCGAAGAGGATTAAAGCCGCTAAGATCGCGGCGACCGCTATTGCTGTCGGCGCGCCAAAGATTGGCGTCAGTGAAAGAGTTGTCAACGTCATGGCAAGCGTCCCTTGTGAAAATATCCGTCGCCGGAATTGGTGAGATTTCTAGTTGTGCGTCGTCTTGGACGAGGTCGACAGCGGTCGGCGCTCCTTGAACGACTTTTGCATATTTTTGTTCTGCTAAAGAGTATAATTCTTTTTACCTACCTATCTTTTCTATTTTATCTAACCTTTAGCCTTTTGTCAAAAGGTCTATTTGTGTGTTTTTTAATGATTCTGGGAATGAAATGTCGTCTCGACGCCGACTTTTCCGAATTGCGCGCTTCGCTCGTTAAATTTTGGCGCTAAATGTGGGAAAATTTGAAAATTTTCGACGTCCCGACGAACATTTTGCATACCTAGGCATATACCTTTGTATGCAAAAAGAATTTTGTGTCGCAGGTAAATTTTAAAGGATTAAGGTTTTTTTGGAAAATTTCAGCCGGAGGGAATATTGATACTTCCAAAACAGAGGAAAAGGTAATATAATTTTGGGTGGACGTTGGTCGGCGCGCCGACTGTGTATGGCGCGCGGTCCTTTGGCAGGAGGCTACTTTTTTGTAAGGATATATCATGACGTTGGTTGTGCTTGCTATTCTTGCGGCGATTCTGGTTGCGTTGAATTGCTTTTATGATTTGTCAGGCCTTGTCAGCCTTTTTGTTCAGAGCGCCGGAGCTCGGTTCGTCAAAGACGGAGCGAGCGATTCCGATCTTAGCTCCATCTACGAAGAAAAAGATTACGTTTTTGCCGACGCCGACTTCGACAGATAGTTTTGATTGACTCGCTGAATTGTCCTTGCGTTGACCGTTTGCGTCGCTGAATAGAATCGAGATTGTCTATGGATGACCTATATTTGTATTGCGCGATCTTTGGGTCGGCGTTCGTGATCGTACAGTTTTTTGCGTCGATGCTCTTTGGCGGCGGCGACGACGTCGGCGTGGACGGCGTCGGCGACTCCGTCGGGCTTGATCTTGACGGGGACGGTTCGGTCGACGTCGTTGCCGACGGCGTCCACAGCAGCTCGAGCGGCGACTTTTTGCGCGTTTTCTCCGTTCGTACTGCGTCGGCTGGAATCGCTTTCTTTGGTCTTACGGGTCTGGCGTTACGCGACGCCAACTTGAATGAATTTGCAAAAGTTGGCATTGCGATCGCCGTTGGTTTCGCGACGCTTTTCGGCGTTTATTTCCTGATTCGCTCGCTCTCTTCCTTTAACGCGGACGGTTCGATTCGCACAAACACCGCGGTTCAAGCTGAGGGAACGGTCTATCTGACGATACCCGCGGGGCGTAAAGGCGCCGGTAAAGCGATGATCGTTCAGCAGGGCAGAACCCTTGAATACGAGGCGATGACCGATTCCGAATTCGACCTTGTTCCCGGAACCCCAATCGTCGTCAAAGAGCTTTTGGGCCCGACGATACTGCTCGTTACTAAGCGGTAAGGCGTCGTGAACAATTATCTTGAACTTCTGAAAATAAGCCGTTGGCGATTTGCGTCGACGGCTTATGTCTTGTATGATGCGCGCGTCTTCTGCCGACAAACTTAGAAAACAGCTTTTTCATGAGACGGCGCTTGATTGCTAACCCTTATAATCAACGGACTAACGAATAGGTAAGAGAATGAAAACTGACGAAGAACGTTCAATGGAACTCGACGAAACAACGAAAAAGAAGAAGAAGTCGTCTCGACGCCGCGAGCGGCCGAGCGCGCTCCTTCATTATGCGGCGATCGGCGCGTCGATTATCGTGATCTTAGGCGGTATTCACGCCGTGCGCGGAGTACTTGGCCCTGTCTTCCTCGCGGCGTTCTTTACCGTGTTGCTTATTCAGCCGGTCAATTGGCTCAAAAGGAAAGGGATCAGGTCGTGGCTGGCGTTGTGGACCGTCATTATCGTCGTCGCCGTTCTCGGGCTGGGCACAATGTCCGTAGTCTGCGTGGAGATCGCGCAATTCGCAAAGAACATACCTAATTATCATGAACGATTTACCGCGACGCTCCACAGTTACAACCTAGATTTAGGCATATTCATCCCGGGGTTGGAGTCGAAAAAACCGCAAGACGGCGCCGTCGAAGAAAAAGCGCCAAGCGTCGACGAGAAAGGCGGCGGCGCCGTTGAAACCGATTTTGCGAGCCAGCCCCTTGACGCCGGCTCCGAAACGGACGACGAGCACGCCGTATCCCTTGCCGACGCCGCGCCGACGTTCAAGTCTGAGCCCATAAGCGCAGTGGACGCTAGTTCGCGAGAGTTGTTCCGGCTCCTTGGAAGTTTAGCCAGAGAATTGAGCTCGCTCTTCAGCAGCGCCTTTCTTATCACGCTGCTCGTGATCTTTATGTTGTACGAGACGGAAAAGATACCGAGAAAGCTGCTGGCCGCAATAGGTCCGGTGCAGTTTGCCAACGCGCATATCAAAGACGTCGTCGCCGACGTCCGCAAGTATATGGTCGTCAAGACGTTCGTAAGCGTCGTCAACGGCGTCTTGGTTACGATCCTCTGTTTATCCCTGGGCGTCCAGTACTCGGTCCTTTGGGGATTTATCTCGTTTTTGTTCAACTATATCCCGAACATTGGATCGGTTGTCGCGGCGATTCCGCCGATTCTCTTAGCGTTGATCGACCGCGGTCTTTTTGGCGGCGTCGTAACCGCCGTCTTTTTCATCTTGATTAACGGCGCCCTCGGATATTGGCTTGAACCGCGTCTCTTTGGCGACGGTCTCGACCTTTCCCCATTGATCGTGTTGGTCGCGTTGATCTTTTTCGGCTGGCTCCTTGGCCCTGTCGGGATGTTTCTCTCGCCGCCGCTAGCGGTTGTCTCGAAGATTATTCTCCAATCTTTTCCAGAGACGAGATGGATTGCGGCGCTCATGGCCAACAAAGCGGAGAAGCCGCTCGGAGACGAGACGCCCGCGGAAGCGTGAGCGGAGTATGTGTGAAACTTGCCGCGACGCTCGTTACAAATGGGCAGGTTGGCGTCAAATTTGCTCGGAATTTCTGAAAAAGGGCCGCTGGCGCTTGCGTTGGCGGCTGCTTTCTTGTATCATTAAGCAATGCGGGCGTCCTCTGTTTGCGAACCTCGAGAATAACTTTTTCTCGGGACGGCGCCCTGCTGTTTGTCCCTTGATTTCAGATGGATTAACGAATGGGTAAGAGAAAAAGCTCTGAAGAAGAACGGTCGATGGAAATTGACAAAACAACGGGAAAACAAGAGCCGACCAGAAGTCTCGAGCGGCCTGGCGTCTTGCTTCATTATGCGGCGATCTTTGCGTCGATCGTTGTGATTTTAGGCGGTATTCATTTTGCGCGCGGCATACTCGGACCGATCTTCCTCTCAGGATTCTTTACCGTTTTACTCATTCAGCCGGTCAATTGGCTCAAAAGAAAAGGCGTCAAGTCGTGGCTGGCGCTCTTGAGCGTCATTATTGTCGTTTCTGTCGTCGGGTTAGGCACAATGACGGTCGTCGGCGCGCAAATTGCCCAATTTGCGAGGGATATTCCTAAATATCGCGATCAATTTACTGCGGTGCTCGAAAATTATAATTTAGACATAGGGATGTTCATACCGGCGCTCGAGTCGAAAAAACCGCAAGTGGAGAAACTTGAAGAGGAAGCGCCGCCAAGCGTCGAGCCGGAGACGGGAGCTGAAAATTCTAGCGAGAAAGAGGAATATTTTCAACGCTTGCGTTGGCGCGACGAATACGAACGGGAAAAACAGAAAAGCCAAGGCCGTAAGCAGCGCGCCGACGAGCCGAAGACGAGCGACGCCGCCGAAGCGCAGCTGAGCGCCGACGTCCCTTTGGAAACGGAGCGCTTCGCAGCTCCCGTAGTTCCGGTCGCTGCGAAATACGAGGTTGTCCGCGCCGACGCAATAGCGATCGGAGAGGAAGACTTGTCGTCGGACGCGTTATTTTCTAACGAATCTCCTCTGACGACAACCCTGTTAGGGGCTGAAGACGCGACTAGCGGTCTGATTCCCGGCGACCCTGCGCCTATGTTTACAGGAGCGCCGCCAGCTGACGAAGAGAACGCGGTCGACCTCAACGACCCGTTGTTCTATGAAGACGTGGAAACCAGCGCGCAGAATGCGCCCGCGCGCGTTCCGGAACACGTGAGCGCCGTCGACGCTAGTTCGCAAGAGTTGTTCCGGCTCCTTAGCGGTTTAGCCAAAGAGTTGAGCGCGCTCTTCAGCAACGCGTTTATCATCACGTTGTTTGTAATCTTCATGTTGTGCGAGGCGGAAAAGATTCCGAAGAAACTGCTTGCCGCAATAGGTCCGATCAGGTTCACGAACTCGCATATTAAGGGCGTTATCGACGATATTCGCCACTACATGGTCATCAAGACGTTAATGAGCACGATCGTCGGCACGTTGGTAACGATCCTGTGCTTCAGCGTGGGCGTGCGGTACCCGATCCTCTGGGGCTTCGTCGCGTTTTTGCTCAACTATATCCCGAATATCGGGTCGGTCGTCGCGGCGATTCCGCCTATTATCTTGGCCACGATCGACGGCGGACTCTTTATCGGCGTCGTTACCTCCATCTTCTTCGTCTTGATTAACTGCGGCGTTGGTTACGGGCTCGAACCGCGTCTGCTGGGCGACGGACTCGACCTTTCCCCGGCGATCGTATTAATCGCGTTGATCTTTTTCGGCTGGCTGCTAGGTTCGGTGGGAATGTTCCTCTCTCCGCCCCTTGCGGTCATCGCAAAGATTATTTTCCAATCTTTCCCGGAGACAGAGTGGATAGCGGCGCTGATGGCGAACAAGGTGATCAAGCCGATACACGAAGACGAGGAGCCGGTCGCCATAGAAGCTTGATCATGAGCGGCGTCTGCGGCGCAGGTTGACTATCGTTGCCGCAGACAATAAAAAAACGCGCGTTTCCCGAGGAGACGCGCGTTGCTGAGCGTATCGGCTGGCGATTTACCATTTAGGCTTGGGCGCTTTCAGAAAATCGTCGACTGTTTTGTCGTCGCGGTTCCTGGTCGTCTGACATCCCGCGGAAGTAATGAGCGCAGAACCAAGCACGACGGCGCACGCCAGAAGCGCGACGCGTTTGACGACGCGGCGTCTCGACTCGTCGACGATGCTTTGACTCGTTTGCGTTTTGGTAGTTTGGCTGCGCATTTTAGCGTCCTTTGAAAATACGTTTGCTTACTCACGCCCGTCGGCTTGCGCCGTTAGGCAGTGAGCGATCGTTGTTTCCTGAAGCGTGTTATTCGCTCTCGCACCTATTAGGGCAATTTTTTCCTTTTTAGCGCGCGAATAGGAATATATATAAAAATCGCTCTTAATGGAATATCGGATTTTTCCGTGAACTTCTTAACGAGCGTCTTGTTATTTTGCGTAGTCCTGGCTTAAACGCCAGGGTTCGTGATTAAATTAGGAGTTATGAACAAAATGAGTAAAATTGAACAAGCGTTTGCTCTTGCAAAAGAACGTTATGCGGAACTTGGGGTCGACGTGGACGCGGCGATCGCGAAAATTGAAAACACGGCCATTTCTTTGCACTGCTGGCAAGGGGACGACGTCGGCGGTTTCGAAGCGACCGGCGAAGCGTTGAGCGGCGGCATCCTCTCGACCGGTAATTATCCCGGCAAGGCGCGCACGCCGGACGAACTTCGTCAAGACGCCGAAAAAGCGTTCGATTTGATCCCCGGCAAGCTCCGCTTCAATCTTCATGCGATCTATCTTGAAAACGGCGGCAAGAAAGTCGACCGCGACGAAATCGAGCCTTGCCATTTCCAAGGCTGGGTCGACTGGGCTAAGGCGAAAGGCATTGGCCTCGACTTCAACCCGACTTTCTTCTCGCACCCGAAAGCCGCCGACGGATTGACGTTGTCGCACCCGTGCAAAGATATCCGCGATTTCTGGATCGAGCACGACAAGCGCTGCCGCGCCATTGGAAACTTCTTTGGCGAACAACTCGGCACAGAATGCGTCGTCAACCACTGGACCCCGGACGGCATGAAGGACACGCCGGTCGATCGGCTTTCTCCGCGTCAGCGCCTCTCGGAATCCTATGACGAAATTTTCTCCGTCAAATACGATCCGAAAAATATTCTCGACGGCGTCGAGAGCAAATTGTTCGGCATTGGCGCTGAAAGCTACACGGTCGGCAGCCACGAATGGTGCGTCGGCTACGCGATTAAGAACAACCTCATTGCGACGATGGACGCGGGCCACTTCCACCCGACCGAATGCATCAGCGACAAGCTCAGCTCGATTTCGATGTTCACCGACAAGCTCTTGCTGCACGTCTCCCGCGGCGTTCGTTGGGACTCCGACCACGTCGTCGTTTGGAACGACCAGATGCGCGCGATCGCCGAAGAACTCGTTCGCAACGACATTCTCAAGAGAACGTACGTTGCGCTCGACTTCTTTGACGGCTCGATCAACCGCGTTATGGCATGGACGATCGGCACGCGCAGCGCGTTCAAAGCGCTCCTCTGCGCCGCCCTCGAACCGATCGACGAACTGCGTAAGTTGGAGACGGAATTCAACTTCAGTAAGCGTTTGGCGCTCCTCGAAGAACTGAAGTCCGCCCCGTTCGGCCCGGTTTGGGATTACTACTGCGAAAAGAACGGCGCCCCGGTCGGCGAAAAGTGGATCGCAGAATGCGAACAATACGAAAAAGACGTCTTGAGCAAGCGCGGCTAAGCGCAAGCGGGGCAAAAGCCCAATTGACGTAAAAAGAAACGCCCTGAGTTGTTGAGAACGCAGGGCGTTTTTTAATGCGCCGCTTGAACGACGGCGTCGACGAGACTTGGCATCGTCGCTTCTTCTGCAACTGCGTCGACGTCGATTCCCTCTTGGCGCAGCGCGTTCGCCGTGAGCGGGCTTATCGCTATCCAGCGCGTTTTCTTAGCGCCGTCGCCGAACATTTGCGCCAACGCGCGCGCCGATGCGGAACTCGTAACTGTCGTAAAATCGATCTTGCCCGACTGCAGCGCCGCAAGGATCTCCGGATCTGCCGTCGTAACGTCGACGTTGCGGTAAGCGACCGTTTCGCGCACTCTTGCGCCGAGCGCGGTAAGACGTTCCGAAAGCGTCTTCCGACCTCGACTTGCGCGAAAAGAGACAAAAGAGCGGCCGAACAGATTGCCGTACCGCTCGACAAACGCGTCGGCAAGCCCGTCGGCGTCAAATTGTTCCGGGACGATCGAAGCTTTCAGGTCGTATTCGTTCAGGACGTTTGCCGTTCCTGGTCCGACGGCGGCGATGTTGATATGCGCGCCCAAACAGCGCGCGCCGCCGGACAAGACGCTTGCCGCGCGGTCGCAGACGAACCGAACGCCGTTGGCGCTCGAAAAGAGCGCCCAGCCAAATTTATTTTTCGAAATTTGCCGCAAGACGTCGTCGACGTCGTTCCAATTTTCCGGAGGGAGTATCTCGACTGCCGGTTGAACTGGCGTGTCGGCGCCGCGCGCTTCGAGCAATATCTGTAATTCTTGCGCTTGATCTCTTGGGCGCGTAACGAGAACCGTTTTTCCTAAAAGGCTTCTTGGCATATATTCTTTTTAACTATCAATATCGAAAACTTGACCGTAAAGACGCGAATTCCATACCATTATAGACCTTTGCAAATCGCGCGTCAATTGTCGAATCGACTCAATTGTCCGGCTTCGTCGGAAAAACGATATTGACGAGAATTTCTAAATTCAGCAAGATTAGCAGGCTGTCAGATTTTAATGTTTTCGCGCTTTGAGTTGCGCGTAAGGCATAGGGTATAGGGTTTCGCTTATGAATAAGTCGTTTAGTTTATTGATCGTTTTAGGAATGGCGTTCTTAAGTTTGCTAGCCGGCTGCAACGGTCAGAAGGGCGGCGACGCAGCGCCGGTCGCGGCTCCGAGCGCAACTCAAGAAACCGACGAATCCAACAGCGCCGCTAAACCGGAAGTCGATGAAACGCCGCTCGACGTCGAAAATCCGAACACCCCGGAAGGCGTTGTCAACGAGTTCTTTAAGACCTTCTTCAGCGGAGACGACGCCGGCGCGTTCGCGCTCCTGACGTCCCGCGCCCAAGAAGCGAAAAGAGACCAGTTCAGCGCCCAGGAGAGCGCGACCGTGCGTTGGACGATTACAAAGAAAATGAAGCCCGTCAGAGGGCGCGTCTTAGTCTTTGTCGCCGTGGAAGATTATACCGAGTCCGGCGCGATTCAGATGGACGAACTGACCTTCGTCCTCACGAACGACGACTACGCGTGGCGTATCGCTGGGTTCAGCGTCGGCGATCTGACCGTCAATTTCGAGGGTCCCTCACAAGAGACAATTGTGCAGAAAGGCGTCTATGCGCCGGTAAAAACCGCAAAAACGGTCGAAGATCCTGCCTTTATTCGTTAAAAGAAAATTTTTAAGAAAAAAAGTCAAGTTTTTCTCAATTGGCATTATTGTCATATCTGATTTTTTGGTATAATACCGAACATAGAGACGCAAACCGAAAAATTCAATGAAAAAAATCGGTTTGCATAACGTCGGCGAGGCGGCTTTTGCGCGCGGACGCGCGGGCTTCGCGGCGTTTGTTTCTCATGGAACAAGGATGTTCGAAGAGCGAGCCTGAGACGCAGGGACGCGTCGTTTTCGCGCAAGGAAGCGCGCGGGCTCCGCTCCTCTGCAAAGGATTGCAGAACAGTTGACGCCTGAGTGAAAGCTCGGGCGTCTTTTCTTATTTGCACGGAGCGTCTTTCTATCGCATTAACAGAACGTCGACGTTAAATCAACGAACAAACTCCCCAACAAAAAGCCTGCGTTCGTCTTTAAGAGCCTGTGTTCCGTAACGTTTTAGCAGGCGTGTTCATAGGGAAGCGCGTCCACATTTTTCAATGTTGAACTTCAACTTGAGGGTTTCAAAACCAATTGCAACCTATAATATTTTGTTTTTTGTCTCGATGAACGGCGCTGGAATCGTTGAATTTTAGAGAATTGTCGTATTGGACGTATCATTCGGCAACGTCTCCTCTGCGAGCTTCTGGGAGAAGTTGCAAAAAGTTACGAAAAAGACGCGCAAAATAAAAAACGCCGCAGGATAAAGATACTGCGGCGTTTTTCTATGCAGTCTCTGACGCGGGAGAGCGCTCAGCGCGTTTCGCGTCAGTTACACGACGTAAGCTCAGTCCCACCACCACGCGTTCGGGTCGTTGGTTTCGGCTTGGGCGCGTTTGGCTTCGACTTTGCCGTCGTCGTCGTACTTGAGGTGTTCCTCGTTCAGCGCAATTTGCGGCTCGATGGTAACGCCGCCGCCCGTCGGATAGGAGACGAGGTTAGCGCTGCGGCGCACGGTGTTGACGGCGGTTTCAGCGAATTGGACTTCGTTCAGATATTCCGTTTGGTATTGAGCTTCGTCGGCGAAGAAATCGGCGTCCCAGTTCGTCTTGGCGTAGACGCCTTCCTTTTGGAGGAAGGCGGCGACGATCGACATATCGATCAGGTTGCGAAGGTTCGCATAGACCGGAACTTGGTCGGCGATCGATTCGAATTTTTGGGTGAAGCTCTTCGCATACGCGCGCGTCGCGGGGTTGCTTCTTGCTTTGTTGGCGGAACGCGATCCGTCGGCGTTCACGAGTTCGTCTTCGCCAAGGAGGTTGACGCCGACGCCGACGAGCTGCATCGCGTTGCCGTCTTCGGTTTCAACGACGCAGTCGTAATTCGGCTGGAAGTACCAGCGAACGAGCGCGTTGGAGGCGCCGCGGCGCGGGTTCGATTTGTCGACGTAAGTAACGAGCTTGACGGGCGCTTCTTCAAGACCGATGCCGATGAGCTTCATACGATAGTCGGCGGCGACCAGGGTCGCGGCGAAGTTCGTCTTCGGAGAGACGCCCCAAACGGTAACGTTTTGAAGCCCGAGCGCGTCGCGGATACCGGCGGCGTAGCTGAGGCATTCGTGGTCGTTGGCGACGTTCGGTTGGACTGCGGTATTCAGGTAAGACTGCATCGAGCGCAGGCCTTCTTCGGACGGGTCGATGGAGCAGCCGATGAGGCTCGCGCCTTTGCCTTCCGCCGGGAACGCGCGCAGAGCGACGACGAGGTCTTGAAGCTGGAGGGTCGGACGACCGCTCTTCACGCCGACCGTGGCGCCTTCAGCGCCGACTTCCCACGCTTCCGCAGGGCCTGCGATGACGACGTCGCCCGTTTCAGGATAGACGAAGACGTTTTCGATGCGGGTCAGCCCGGCGAGGTTTTCCATTTCGTTCGTGACGACGCCGTCGTTTTCTTTGATTTGCGCTTCGAGACGATTCAACGATACTTTGCGAAGCTTGCTCGGGGCGCGCATTTCGCTTGGAATTGACTTGAACGCTTCGTTGCGCGCGGCGGCGAGGAGACCGTCGTCTAAGACAATACGCTGCAGCACGCCGTCAGCGTCGACGACGACGCCGCTTCCGTAAGAAGAACCGCCGCCTCCGCTGTTGTTGTTATTATTGTTGTTGTTGTTGTTGTTGTTCGTATTATTGCGGCCGCCGGTATTGGTGTTATTATAATTCTGTCCGTAAGCCGTCGACATAGGAACGGTAAAGAGGACGATCAGCGCCAGTATCGCGCTCAAACGAAGGACGAAATTGCTCCGACTCATGAAAATCTCCTAAATCAATTTAGGCTTGACGGTGAAAATCTTATATTGGAGTCCGACGACTGTCGACGCACACGGACACGAGCGAAACCGCTTGTTTACTCACGTGGGGCGTCGTTTCGTCGTGAAAAGCTCAATGCTAGATCGAACCTCAAAACACGCCGCCGCATCTAAACGTCGACGTCAGACCAGCAAGCGAAACGCGATCGCTCCGCCTGTTTTTGAGAGCTGTTGAAGCGGACGCGGCGCCGACGGCAGTAGGCGCGTATCGATAATGACGCTTCGACTCTACTCTAAAATGATAATTTGCGAGCGGCTCTTGTGCAAGTATTAACTTGCAAAAATCGTGTTTTTTGTCGAAATATTTTACAAACTTCAAATGTTTTGTCGATTTTAACGCTTAACTCGACAAGAGGGAATAAGAAGAATACGGCGGATTCTCATTGGGACTTCCCTTTAATCCTCGTTGTTTTTTCTAACGCGTAAAAATCCCCTATCCCCTTCTTTTTGAGTAAAGTTGTTAAAGGGCAACAAACTGTAGGGTAATTTGTTAAGAGGCAAAAGTTTCCCTGAAGTTATGGGCTTTTAACGACGAAAAAAAGAAACGTGGCTCTGTCAATTTTGACGAGACGCCGCCGGGGGTGAAACCCCTTAGGTTTTAAAAAAGAATCGGCGGCCGCCTGGGTTGCCGAGCCGCGCGTTGCGCCGCGCGACACGATATGGGATCGACGCTGCGTTGGGCGTCGACAATTTCGCGGCGGATTTTCAAAGTACCGAAAATCCGACTGACTGCGTTAGAAAAACGGAATTTAATATGTCTGCTTTTAGCAAGCTCTGGATGTTGCGAGTAACTGCCTGCCTAACTCTTTTATTGGCGACAGCTGCGTTTGAAGCGTCGTCGAACGCCTTTGCCTCTGACGTTCAAAATTCTACAGAAACGCGCGCCCCCAAGCCGTTCCAACGCGGCCCCGTGCGCGCGATCTTAGGGCTGAACGGTTCCCTTGCGCAAGACGCGCGTCAAGCTCAAACGCCGGAGTCCGTTCCCCTGGGAACTGTCCGGCTAAGAGACGAGAGCAACAAAGGGAGCGACGCCCAAATAGCGCCCGTCTCGATAACGCGGACTGTAGACGAGGATCCGCAAGAGAACGCGCCTGTTCTTGACGCCGAACTTTCCAGTGAAGAGCTTCTGCCTGAACCGTCGGCGGAACAGCAGGAAGAACCTGCCGCAGAGCAGCAAGAAGAGCCTGTTGCCGAAGAGCAGCCGGAACAACCGGCCCAGCCCGAGGTTCCGCAGACCGACGAAGACACGCGCGCGTTGGAAGCGCGGCAAAAATCGGCGGCGGAAGCGCAAGGACTTGAAATTCCTGCCGAAGTGAAAGCGCGCGCTTTATCGAGCGACGACGAAGACGCGCCCGACGCTCGCGTTCGACTGACAGATCTCGACGTCAGCGAAGAAGATATTGCCGAACATTCAGTCGACGTCAACGAGGAGACCGACGAAGAGCCTGCGATTGAGCAGCAGGCTATCGCCGCTTCCGGAGAGAGGAAACCGATGGGCTATCCCGGCGCGGAGCTTGCCGTTCGCGATATGAGCTCCGACCTTGTCGAGCAGCTAAGAGCGCATGGCGGGGCTGAGCTCTACGCTCGTTGGCGCGCCTACAATGCGAGCATCCGTTCTCGAACGAACAGCTTGCAAACAGGAAACGAATTGAACAATCGATGCCGTCTAAGATGGTACGAAAGGCTCTATCAAGACCCGTTGAATTCCGTCAACGACGCAGAAATCTCGTCGAGGGCGTGGGCCGAAAGTTTTATGGGCGGATGCGCCGAAGTCTTGGCGGGTCTTCGGTTCGCGCGCATTAGGATGGACGTTTCTACGCGTCGCGAGCCAGTCGCGCTTCGCGCCGCGCTCAATCCGAACGACGCGATCGAACAGCTTAAAACGGCGCTTGTCGAAGCCGCGTCCCATCACGCCAAGGCGGTCGCGCCAATGAGCAAGAACGACCTTGCCGCCGTCATGAACGAATCGCATTCGATCTTTTGCGGTCAAGTTCAAAACGGTCATACGATCAACAGCCGCGGCCGAGGTCAATATTTGATCGACGCCATGGGAAAGATGAATAAGGTCGCGCTTTACGACGCCGGCGAAGTCGTTCTTTCACTTCTCAATGAGCGCACTCTTACCGAATTAGCCAATATTGACTTCGCGAGTCTCGAAAAGACGAGGATCGAAGGAGGGCAAGTCGTCGGTCTCATTGCGACGGAGGCGGGCGATATTCTGATTGGCGACAGCAACCGTACCGTTTGGGATCTCGATAAATATCCCAAAGCGTGCTGCATTATCGATCTTGGCGGCGACGACGTCTACCGCGAAGGCTCCTGCGTTTTGAATCGTCCGTTGCTTATTGTTCTTGATTTTGGCAAGGGGAACGACGAATATACCGGTAAGAATTACGCAATTCAAGCGGGCGCGGTCCTTGGCGTTACGATGTGGTACGACGACGGAGGAAACGATTCCTACTTGGCCAAGGATATATGCCAAGGAAGCGCGATCGGCGGTTTCGCGGCGCTCATTAACGAGGGCGGAAACGATAAATATGTCGGTTTCCGCCGCGCTCAAGGCGCCGCTCTTTGCGGGTTCGGGCTCTTGATCGACCGCGCCGGCGACGACGATTATCGCGCCGCGCTTATTGCGCAAGGCTTTGGCGCTCCGGGCGGTTTTGGCGCGCTCGTCGATAAGGACGGCAAAGACCACTACTACGTCGGCGGCTACTTCTTCGACTCTTATCCGGAACATCCCGGCTACGACGGCTGGGGCCAAGGCGTCGGCGCGGGTATTCGGCGCGTCGCGTGCGGCGGTATCGGGCTGATCCTCGACGGCGGCGGCGACGACGCTTACGAATACGATTACTTCGGTCATGGCGGCGGATACTGGATGGGCGTCGGCATAGCGCGCGACTTTGGCGGCGACGATATTCGTTATGGGGCGACCTCGACGATGTACGACGGCTCGCGGCGCCGCGAACAACGTTGGCAGCGTTTCGGCGCGGGATTTGGCTGTCACTACGCTGTCGGCTATTTGTTCGACGACTCTGGCAACGACGTCTACGGCGGAACGATTATGAGCGTCGGGATGGGTTGGGACCTTGGCGCGGGCTTCCTTGTCGACTTCGAAGGCGCCGACGTCTTCGAAGCGACCGGCGGTCTGACGCAAGGGTGCGGCGGCGAAGGAAGTATCGGCGCGATTATGAATTTCCGCGGCGACGACACGTATCGCGGCAACTATCAAGGTTATGCGAGCGGTCAACTGTCGTACCATGCTCCGTCGAACTGCGGCGCTAATTTCAGCTTCGTCGTCGACCATGGCGGCAAAGACGTCTACGGCGGAACAACCAATTCGCGTCGTCCGATTCCTAACAACGCGATTACCGTTCGCGGGTATTCGACCGGTCTTGTTATCGATCGTCCTTCCCCGAGCGAAGAACGCGCCGCCGCACAGGGCGCGCAGCAAGCGTCCTCGCAACAATCTCAACCTGCGGTTACAACGCAAGGGTTCCCGACGAATGTCGCGAACGTCAGAACGATGGCAGAACCTCCGCCGCTCCACGATACGACTCCTCGTTCTACAAGCAGCGGAACTAACGCCTTTAACCCGCAAGGCGGCGGGCGCGGAAACGGAGGAGGTTGGGGAAGCGGCGGAGGGCTCTTTGGCCGCGGCGGACTCTTTTAATCAATACGCGCAGAACTAGCGCGGCGCACGAAAAAAGCGGCAGACGTTCAACGCGAGCGTTTGCCGCTCTGTTATTCTATCAGCAATGCTCGTCCGAGAAATTGAAGCTGCAGATTACGTGTCGCCCTCAAAACTTAGCGACTACGTCATTAACCCTTACGTCGGCTGTCCGCACGCCTGCCGCTATTGTTATGCGTCGTTCATGCGCCGACTCACGAACCGGCACGAGCTTTGGGGCGAGTTTCTCGACGTCAAGCGCTGCTCGAAACCGCTGGGCGTCAGGCGATTGACCGGCAAGTCGGTCTTTATGTCGACGGTAACCGACTGCTACAATCCTTTTGAAGCTAAGTACAAAGTTACGCGTCAAATCCTTGAGGAGCTCGCGCTGATCGAGTGTGAATTGACGATAACGACGAAATCGAATCTTCTGCTACGCGATCTCGATCTCCTGACGGCGCGAACGCAGCTCTTTCGGAACCGCGCGGCTCTATTTGACGCGCCGGAGGAACTGCGGCGCGGAATCCATGTCATGAGCTCCATTAATACGCTTGACGAAGATTTTCGCAAAGATATGGATCAAGCGTCGACTATCGAAGAACGGCTCAATATGCTCGAAACGTGTTACGAAGCCGGTATTCCGACGTCGCTCTTTATGTCCCCCATTTTTCCGTATATCACTGACTTCCGGGCGCTCGTTGATCGCGCGGTCCCCTTTGTCAATACGATTTGGTTCGAAAATCTCAATCTTCGCCAAGGATACAAAGAGGATATCCTGGCGTATGTCCGAGCCCGGTATCCGGAACACTATCGCGGTTATCTCGATATCTATCAGCGCGGCGACGTCTCTTATTGGCTCGCGCTAAAAGAAGAAATTGAAGACTATTGCGCGCGTGTCGGCATTTCTTGCCAAATGTGCTTTCACTATTGACTTAACCCCTTAAAAAAATGATATTATCCGGTACAATGGAGCAACTCAGTCGATTCAGAACGTAGCCGCGCGTTAGCGGCGCCGCGAGCGGTCGTTTCTCGGCGCGCTCCGCCCGTTCTTTCGACTGGTAGAATACGCATCGAACCTCATAACGAATCCTAGTAGGACGGAGGAGAGTCCAAAATGAAATGGTCGCAAACGCTTATCCCAACGATGAAGGAAACTCCGACCGGAGCGGAAATTCCTAGCCATATCTATATGCTTCGCGCCGGCATGATTTCTCAAGTCATGGCGGGAGCGTACGCATATTTGCCGTTGGGGTGGCGAGCCTTGCAAAAAGCGACGAACATTGTCCGCGACGAAATGGACAAGGCCGGAGGGGTCGAATTGTTCATGACGGCGCTCTGTCCTCAATCGCTGTACGAACAAACGGACCGCGTTGAAGCGTTTGGAAACGTTCTCATCAAGACGACGCTCGTTCGCGGCGGCACGAAAACGCCGGTCGTCTTCTGTCCGACGCACGAAGAAGAAATTACGAACATCGTTTCGCAATACGTTTCGAGCTATCGTCAACTTCCTTTGCTGCTCTACCAAATCCAAACGAAATTCCGCAACGAAGAGCGACCGAAATTCGGCGTCTTGCGCACGAGCGAATTCCTCATGAAAGACGCGTACAGCTTCCATACGGATCTCGAAACGCTCGACGCGACGTACAAAAAGATGTACGACGCATATTGCAAAATCTTCACACGATGCGGCCTGGATTATATCCCGGTTGAGGCGGAATCTGGTCCGATCGGCGGCGAGGGGTCGCACGAATTCATGATCCCGTCGAAAAACGGCGAAGACGACGTCGTCTTTTGCTCGAACTGCAAATACGCCGCAAATGTCGAAAAAGCGGAAATTGGCGACATGAAATTTGTTCGTCCCGCCGACGCCGTCCTGAAAGATCTTGCGGAAATCCCGACCCCCGGCGCCCATACGATCGAACAGGTCTGCGCGTTCTTAAAAGCTAAGCCGAAGAAGGTCGTTAAGACGCTGATTTACAGCGTCGACGGAACGCCGGTCGCGGTTCTCGTGCGCGGCGACTGCGACGTCAACGAAAATAAACTGCGCCGCTTGCTGCAGGCGGAAAAAGTCGAAATGGCCGACGAAAAGACGATCGAACGCGTTACCGGCGCGCCGGTCGGATTTGCCGGTCCTGTCGGCTTAAAAGAGAAGATTAAGATTATTGCCGATCCGACGATCAAAGAAATGGTCAACGTAGTCGTCGGCGCAAACAAGGCGGAAGCGCACTTGGTCAACGTCAATCTTGTTCGCGATTTCACCGTCGATCTCTATGGCGACGTCCGCAACGCGCTTGCCGGCGACGCCTGTCCGCGCTGCGGTCAGCCGCTCGCGATGGAAAATGCGATCGAAGTCGGGCACGTCTTCAAACTCGGCACAAAATATTCCGACGCCCTAAACGCCAAATACTTAGACGAAAACGGCTCGCTGAAAACGATTATCATGGGGTGTTATGGGATCGGCGTCAGCCGCATCATCGCCGGCTTGGCGGAAACGAGCCACGACGATTTCGGCATTATTTGGCCGGTTTCGCTCGCGCCCTACGAAATTTGCGTCTGCCCCGTCAAGGCGAGCGATCCTGCAGCAATGGAAGCCGCCGAAAAGATAACCGCCGGGCTCCAAGCCGCCGGCTGCGACGTCATTCTCGACGACCGGGACGAACGCCCGGGCGTCAAGTTCAAGGACGCTGACCTCATCGGGTTCCCGGTCCGAGTTACGATCGGCAAAGGTCTGGCCGACGGCAATGTCGAAATTAAATGGCGTTGGGATTCCGAATCGACGCTTGTTTCCGTCGACGACGTCGTCGGCCTTCTTGCGGCGCAAGTTAAAGAAGAGCGCGTAACAGGCGAGCGATTTACCGCGTCGAAGAATTTTTAATTAGCGTTACCTCGGGTATGGCAATGAATGACTTGAATAGGCAACAGACAACAACTCGAACGACTGTTGAACTTTTTGCAGGAGCAGGCGGACTTGCTCTTGGTTTAAAGTTGTCGGGGTATTGTTGTCGTGTAGCGATTGAATCTGACAAGTTGGCCTGTGAAACGCTCCGTGCAAATTGGGTAAACGACGAATCAGACTTGCAAACTTCACCTATAATTTATGAAGGAGACGCTCGCAACGTCGATTATCGTGAAATTAGTAGGCAGGTAGGAAAAATAGACGGCGTAGTAGGCGGACCTCCATGTCAGCCTTTTTCGCTAGGGGGAGTTGCGCAAGGCGGAAAGAATTCGGAGTTTTCCCGATTCGTATTATTTTTGTGGTCCGTCGTCGGAGACTATGTGGCAAATCGGCAACGCTGTGCCAGTTAAATTAGCAGAAGCTATTGGAAAAGTCTTGTTATGTCAATCGGAGGGAGTATGACTCCGAAAGATAAGCAAGAAGATAGAATATAGAGTTTTTTATGTTGGATTTAGAAAGACAGCGTAAAATTGCTTGTCTCGTTAGTCTGCCTTTAGACGAAGGCGACAAACCTTCTAATCTTTTGGAAAAAACGCTGGTAAAACTTAGGAAAGCTTCGTATAATGTACACACGTTGGTTCCTTATTTTGGTAGAAAAATTTCGGTCAGAAAAATGTTCAAATTGCAAGTCGGTTAGGAGAATGTCACAAGTTATAAGGATATCCCCAGCTTTACTCAATCTCAGTTTAGTGAGACGGAACTCCGCTTACAGTTTCAGAAAGTACTTTGGGAAATTCTGATGAAGCTGATTAGTTTGTTTAGTGGTTGTGGAGGACTGGATCTTGGCTTTGAACAAGCCGGATTTGAAATCCCTATTGCCAACGAATTTGATTCTACTATTTGGGCAACTTATGAGGCAAATCATCCTAACACTAAGTTGCTCCGGAAGGATCTGCGTCGCATTGACGCTAAAGAGTTCCCCAATAATATTGATGGAATCATCGGTGGTCCTCCATGTCAGTCTTGGTCTGAAGCAGGAGCTCAGCGGGGGATTAAAGACGAACGCGGAATGCTATTCTATGATTACATCCGTGTCTTAGAAGAAGTGCAACCCAAGTTCTTTTTGGCAGAAAATGTAAGTGGTATGCTTTCAGCTACACATTCTAAAGCAGTAGAAAACATTGTTTCAACATTTTTGGAATGTGGGTACGATGTTTCGATAACAATGGTAAATGCTAAAGATTATGGAGTAGCACAAGAACGAAAACGTGTCTTTTATGTAGGATTTAGAAAAGACCTAAATATTCAATTCGATTTTCCATATGGTTCTACCGAAGACGACTTGAAAAAACTTACTCTTCGGGATATTATTTGGGATTTGCAAAAAACTGCCGTTCCAGCCGGTCCAAAGAACTATCGTAATCCAGAAGCGGTAAATAATAACGAATTTTTTACAGGAACTTTTTCACCTATCTTTATGAGTAGGAATCGTGTCAAAGGATGGCATGAACAAGGCTACACAGTGCAAGCCTCTGGACGGCAGTGTCAACTACATCCTCAAGCTCCAAAGATGGTGTATTGGGGAAAGAACGACTATAGGTTTGTAAAAGGCAAGGAACATTTATACCGAAGAATGACGATTCGAGAGATTGCAAGACTTCAAGGTTTTCCGGATGCGTTTCGGTTTATATATAATAACACCAACGACGCCTATAAAATGATAGGCAATGCTGTGCCTGTTAATTTAGCTTTTGAAATAGCTTGTGCTATCAGGGATACTTTAAATGGCAAAAGAACGGAAGAGAAGCTCTACCAGCAACGACCAGGGAAGAGCATTCGAGTATATCTTTCTAATGACCCTCGAATCGGTGATTGGAAAAATCCGACGGACAGCCGTAAAGAAGGATTCTTGTTTTGAAACAGTACTGAGGTCTTGGAATCTCATCGACGCAAGTGTTCAAGAGAACCTGAGAAATGCAGCCCAGGCTGCTGTTCCCGTCCTTCTAGGGAGTGTTGACGCTAATTTTTTCATTCGCATTTCCCCTTGAATAATACGGGTAAAATGGCTATTGTTCTCATTATGGAACTTACAAGAGAACAATTTGACAAAATCGCCCCAACACTACCTG
>JAQVHZ010000129.1 GCA_028695965.1 Thermoguttaceae bacterium
TGGAGAATGGTAACGCGCGGCGACTCAATTAGCGTATCGCCGTCAAATTTCGCGGGCTTGAAGAAAATGTCGTACGTTTGCCAATTTCCAGTCGGCGTACATGCGTTGACGAGCGGGGGAGTTTGACCGTAGACGGAACCGCAAGCGCCGTCAGGGTAGTTGTTGATTTTGAACGAGTCAAAGATTTGGATTTCATAGGCGCCGAGGAGGAGGACGCCGTTATTGCCTTGGTTGCCCCAATCTCCTTCAAAGTTTGCGGGAGAATACCATTCGAGGTGGAGTTGGAACGCGCCAAAATTATCCTTGGTCTTAAAGGGACCGGTCGTGCATTCGATCGTCCCGTCAACAAGTTTCCACTCGGTTTCTTCCCAAGCGTCTGTATTCGTTCCGTCAAAGAGGACGATGGCGTCGCTCGGAGCTTCGGGGAAGTAGGTTGGGGGGGGCGGATTGAGTTTCTTCGGAATTGGACGACTCGGGTCATGAACGCGGTATTCGCTCCAAGGTTGTTGAGGAGAATCCGCGTAGCCATACGACTCGTTTTCGTTCTTCGGAACGATTAGTTCATAAGCGCAAATCGAACCGACAGCGCCAAATGCGCCGCCGCAAACCGCAAGAACCAGCAGGGCGCGAGAAATCATATTTTTCTTCATGACGTCACTCTCAAATGAAATAAAGGGAGGGGAAGTGAGCGTCGTCAACATCACGATCGACGACGTCAAATGATATGATTACTTTGAACGACGTACTTCAACGCTCCCGCGATGCGCGGTAAGACCTTCGATCGTCGCAATGCGGCAGACGTCGTCGGCAAGGTGGTCTAATCCTTCTTGTGAGAAATAAAGGAGGCTATTAGCGCGGAGGAAGTCGTTGCACGAAAGACCGCTCGAGAAACGAGCTGAGCCGCTCGTGGGCAGGACGTGGGAAGGACCGGCGGCGTAGTCGCCAAGCGCGACAGGCGAGTAGTTGCCTAAGAAAATAGCGCCCGCGCAAGGGATTTTAGCGGCGAGTTCTTCGGCGTTTTGCGTGGCGATGTGCAGGTGTTCCGGGGCGATGAGGTTGGTCCAATAGCAGGCGTCGTCGGCGTCTTTTGTTAAGACGACGGCGCCAAAACTCTCGAGCGCTTGCCGCGCGAGGTCGCCGCGTTCTACTCGAGCAAGCGTCGCGTCGATTTCTGCAACGGCGTCTCGAAGCGTTTGTTCGTTCCACCCGACAAGAATACTCGAGCCGGGCGCGTGTTCGGCTTGCGCTAGGATATCGTACGCGGTATAGTCGGCGCGCGTAGATTCGTCGACGATGACGACAACTTCGCTAGGCCCCGCAATAGAATCGATATCGACGTTTCCAAAGACCTTCTTCTTCGCGAGGGCGACGAACATATTGCCGGGACCGACAATTTTGTCAACGCGTTCAATTCCTTCAACGCCAAACGCAAACGTCGCGACGCCTTGCGCTCCGCCCATTCGATAGACTTCGCGAACGCCAAGCTGCGCGCATGTTGCGAGAAGATATTTATTATAGGAGCCATTGGCAGTCGGAGGCGCCATGACGGCAATTTCTTTGACCCCTGCAACTTGCGCAGGCACGACCGTCATCAAGACAGAGGACGGATAAGCCGCCGCGCCGCCGGGCACGCACACGCCGATGCGTCGAAGGGGTTGATACCGCTGCCCTAGCCAACCGCCTTCGACGTCAATTCGACTTGACTTGTGTAAAATAGAACGCTGGAATCGTTCGATATTTTCTCGAATTCTGTCGACAGTTTCGAGGTACTCGGGTTCCACCGCTTGAAGCGCGTCGTCAAAATCAGAGTCGGGCACGCGAAGTTCGTCGGCGCTTAATTTGGCGCGGTCGACTCGTTCGGAGTATTCAAGGAGCGCGGGCAGACCTTTTTCGGCAACGTCTTTACAGATTGTGTCGACGACTTCCATCGGCGTTAAAGGCGCGCCAAAAATCTCGATCGTGCGCTTTTGACCCGCTTCGCTTACGATATTTCCTTTGAGGCTCAATTTTTGACGCAGCGCGTCGATTTGTAAGCTTACGTTGTCTTTTCGAGCGTCGATCCAAGCTAATTTAAGCGCGTTTTCACTCATTGATATTACTCCTTTTGAAAGCCGCTAGTCAAGCCGATAATAACAATAGAAACGCCAGAGCGCGTAACGCTCAGAACGTCTCCGCATTTAGGGAGACTGGCAAAGTATCGCGTCGATGCGCGGCGCTGCGTTTATATGCATATTTGACCTGTTATTTTACCGGATATAACACAAACGTCGAGGACGTCTTGTCGTGTCGCGGCGGTTTTTTAGAAAAACCCCTTGTTTTACCGTTGGTTTTATTGTTGAATTACTTAGTAGCAGCGTTGAACGACACAACGTAGACGAATTAGCGGTTTGAGTCATAGATTACGGAACGCCTAATATGAGCGAGACACTTTTCAAAGTCTGCTGTCCGTCTTGCGAGACGGTCTTCGAAGTAACCGATTCGGCTTTGGTCGGTCAAATAGTCGCCTGTCCAAAGTGCGGCGGTATGATTTTGATTGAGGAACGAACTTCCCCCTCTGCGGAAGCAGAACACGTTCAAGAGCAGCTTTCCTTGGAAGACGCCCCGAGTTCTGAGGAACAGTCGTTTTCCGACGTCGCAGACGAGGTCGAAGCTCCCCCTGTGATTTCAGACCACCTGACTCTGCCGCCTCTGCCCGACGTCGACGAATATGACGACGCAGACGAGCGCTTCGACGTTGGGGCGCCGCAGAAATCTCTATGGCGCACTCGATTGATTTTGGTTTTAGCCGGAGCTATTTGCGCCTTGCTTGTCGCCTCTGCGGTCAGTTTCCTAAGCCGACCTGACGCCAATAATATGCCGGAAAGCGAGTCAGAGCAGGAGGCGCTGAATGAGGAAGTTGTCGTCGAGCAGCAAGATCCAGCAGAAGACGTTCAAGGAGAAGAGGAACCGTTTGAGAACGACCCTGAAGAAGAGATTGTTTTTACAAGAAACGACAGCATTGAATTGACTGAGGAATTTGACGCGCGTTATGCTGTCGAACTGTCAGACGATGAAAGCGCTGACGTCAGCGATGAAGAGACGCCTGTTCTAAATGGCGAAACTGCCGACGGCGACATAAGCGTTTCTGAGGAATCTGAAGAACCAGCTGTTGACGAGGAGGTAGGAGAGTTCGTCGACGATGTTGCAGACGATGAAGAAGAACTTCCGGAATCAGACGCAATTGCGACAGAATTTGACGAAGAAGAATTTGAAAAAGCAAATGTTGGCGTCGAAGACGCCCAGGACGCCGAGGACGAGGAGGAAGATCTCGGAGCTGTCGCTTCAACAACGAACCTTTCTTTGCAGAGTTCTCTTCCGACCCTCAGGCAAGCTCCCAAAGACGTCGACGTTGAAGGACGAATGAAACTCCGGATTTCGTCGATTGAATTTCCAGAATCGCCTGCCGCCGCCGTTCGATTATTAGCTGAGTTTTCGGGAGCGCCCATCGATTTCGACCTTGAAAAATTCGATTTGCTGCGACCGTCGGTTGGGCTGACTCTCAATCTTTCCCTTACCGATACGGACGTCGGAGGAGCTTTGAACGAGTTAGCGAATTTATTGAAATGGAACGTCGTCGTCGAGAAAGATAGAATAACGCTCCTGCCCAAAGAATACGACGAAGTGCAGGTTGAGGAACGATTTGACGTTGCGGACTTGTTGGGGGACTCGTCAAAGCAAGCGCCATTTGAGTATCGTGAGGAAAACGAAGAAACGCCGGCAGGCGAGCTTTCAATGGAAATCCTGCAAAAGATGGCGTTGAGCCTTGTTGAGCCGGATAGTTGGCAAGTAAATAGCGCCGAGGGGCAAGGGGAACTTTCGAGCGATGGAACGACTTTAGTCGTTAAGCAGGATACGTTGAACCGCAAGAGAGTTGCCGGCGTTTTAGAACGTCTTCGCGCTCTGCACGGGCTAGAACCTAAGGAAGAATTTCCGGCCAACACGCTAATTGCTGAAACACTCGGTTGGGAACGCCTTAAGAAGAAGATTTCGTTTAATTTGCTTAAGCCGATTACACTGCAGCAAGCGCTTGAGATTTTGGAACGATCGCAAAAAATCCAAGTTCTCTGGGACGACGCCGTTTTAAATGATTTTGGCGTAGGGCGCGACGCAACTACAGTAGCGCGCCTCGACGACGCCTCGATCGATCAGGTTCTTACCGATCTGCTCGAGCCGCA
The DNA here is from genome assembly GCA_028695965.1 of Thermoguttaceae bacterium. Lineage (GTDB taxonomy): Bacteria > Planctomycetota > Planctomycetia > Pirellulales > Thermoguttaceae > RUG369. The sequence goes on from JAQVHZ010000129.1 coordinate 4,215, forward strand.
TAAATTGACCTATGTGATCTTAGCCGAGAATTTGTTCCTAATAACGACAAAAGAACACGCAGAAAACTACAAGACGGTTGAAATTCATATGTTTTCGTCGGAAGGCAAAGAAGTTTCGGCGGAAGAGGCTGGAACGCTCATCGAAGAAATGAAGACTGCCGTTATGCAGAAAAGCTGGGGAGATCCAGACGTCTCTTTATGGATTGATATGCAATCTGGGTGTTGGATTGTTCGGCAAAGTCAGCCGACGCAGAGAATGGTACGACGTTGGCTTGACGAACGGCGCTAGTTGACAAGAAAAAGGGCTTGCACAAAACCGGCTTTTTAATGTATAGTTCCTGAGGTTGTTTTCTGCGTTGGAAACGACTCGGTTGAATGAACAATAAGGCGGTGGTAATTATGCGACTGGCTCTTCAGGCTTTGTTTAGCACACATGACGTCAATACGGAAGAAGGTTGGAAACGTAGAGAACGCATCGAACGCAATTTACGTAATAACGAGCGCAGCAGGCGCTTCTTGAAAAAACTGAACGACGTTGTCTTCGACCCTTGTCTCCGAGCGCCTGAAATCTTTGCTGAAGAGTCTTTTCCAGACGTTAATATTGTTGCCGAGTATCTCGATTGTCAGTCCGAATCAGAGGAAGTCTGCGAGGAATACGAGCGCGTCTGTTTTGAAAATCCTGAAATTTTGGCGGAAGTTGGTTGTTGTTACGACGTTTTAAAGAATAGATTGGGACGTCCGATCAACTCGCTGAAGAATTGCAGGCGCAGACTCTATTACGTCGCATGGGAAGAGGACGCAAGAACGAAACTCGAACAGGCGCTTGAAGACGTCGAAAATGGACAAAGCATAACGATCGAAAGTTCAACGTCGAAAAAGGTTCCTGTCCAAAAAATAGAGCAGAAGCTGGCGAAAACAGAATCTGGAAAGTCAGCCGACACATATGAAAGCGACGTCCAACGAATTATGAGGTCGGAACGCAGCTTGGGGCGTCGCGCTGCCAGACTTGCTGGAAGGACCATTTTAGCGGCGTCGCTTTTATTTGGCGCGTTTTATGGCGTATCGCAATGGGCTGGCGAAAGCGGTTCCGAGTCTTTCGATATAGCGGGCAATCAAGAGCAAAGAGACGAGACCCTTGGTGAAACAGGCGAATTAGCTGGGACGACTGTATCGACAGAGATTGCGAACGGTGGATTTCCGGCTGCTGATCAAAATGACGACGACTTGCTTGTCGCGTCAGATTTTATTACTGACGAAACTGGTCCGTACGCTGAAGACAATCTGAACGATTATGACAACGACGTCTTGTACATGGCGAATCAATACGAGGTGGTCGAGGTTGGCAGGGCGTCGGCTAAGCGCATTTCTAACGATCGCTACGTCCAAGAAGAACAAGCGCCTTCCGAAGACGGGGGTGGTTTGTATGCGAATTCAGGCGTTGCCCGTCCGCCCCGCGCTAGGCGCGGCGGCTTGGGCGCTCCAGATATGGAACGCAGTAAAGCGATCGTTATTCCAGATCAGAATAACGACGTTTTTTCCAAGACAATGCGTTTCTAGAAAGAGCGTCTTGGAAACGATCGCTTGTTTCGATCAGAAATTCCTTAATCTTCTGGATTTTCAAGAGAATTGAGCATATCTTCAGCCGCAAGACGTATTTCTTCCTCAATCTCGTCCGCAACTTGTTGAACGAAGGTCTCTTGGGAGCCGTCGAGCCCAAGGTGATAGAGCGATTTGTAATTGGTATGCGTTTGTAGAACGCTTTCGCCCGCCTCACGGAGATAGTCCCAATCTAGCTCGCATAACTCAAAATAATGCGCGTTGACAATTTTTTCTACCGCGCCAAAAACTAATGGAATCCAACGGCCGTCTCCAATAAGCGCTTCAAAAGCCTCTGGCGCAAGATATTTGTAGTACATTGGGTTCTTTATGATCAATACTTCTGTTTTTGTCGTCATTGCTCAATCCGCGGGTGGAAGTTAGATTTCCAAGTTCTTAATAGGCAACCTATGGCGAACAATTAACCGTCTTCGTACGTTTGGCGGATCTGCAAAATAAGATCCTAAGTATTGGCGTTTTATGAAGTCAGTTCATTGTCGCTTGGGTTATTGAAAAGCGTGGTCCTTTATTATTAGGACGTCTTTAATTGTACAAGTTGCGTTTTTTTCGTCAACGTTGGAGCATAAACTCGGGTAAACGATAGATGTAACGATATAAGTAACTTGTTGATAAAAAAGCAGCTGCAATGAACTATTTGATAGAATCGTTAGATGGAATATTAGGAAAGAAACTAGGAAAAATATTATTGCCCGCTTGACGAACCATGAAGTTAGGTTAGAATTCTTCCGGTCGTCTTTACCGGGCGGCCAACCGATTACGGCGTCAGCCGTCTTTGGTTTTTCGAGCTCTTTTGAGCTTGATTTGTTATTTTACAATTAGGTAATGCAAGAGTGGCGTAGTAACACACTACTATAATTTTGTCGAATTTGCGAGCAGGTATTTTGTACTTGTTCGCGGAGTTCAAAACTTATAGAG
>JAQVHZ010000035.1 GCA_028695965.1 Thermoguttaceae bacterium
GGGACGTCTAGGAAAAGACGCTGTTCGGAAGATTGCAAATGAAAAAGGTTTGCCTGTTGCAGCTCGTAAAGACAGCCAAGAGGTCTGCTTTGTTCCAGATAAACAACGTTTGCAGTTTATACGCTCTTTTTGCCTTTCAGATCCGGAGCGTTGGGGGCGTTTGCTAGACGATACGTCAGGAGAGTTTCTGGCTTTAGACGGAAGCGTTGTTGGCGAGCATCTTGGGTATGAGAAGTATACAATAGGTCAACGCAAAGGTCTTGGAATGGGGTTTGGCGAGCGCATTTTTGTCCAGCAAATCATTCCAGAAACGCGCAGCGTTGTTTTAGGACCATACGAGAAACTAGGCGTTACTAGAATTCGTGCGGTCAATTCAAATTGGCATCTCGAAATTCCGGTGGAACAAGACATTCGATGTGAAATTAAAGTTCGTTACAGGGGCAAGTCGTGTTTTGCGACTATTCGTCTTGAACAGGACGGTTCCTTTGAAGCGGTTCTAGATTCTCCCATGTACGGAGTGGCGCCAGGTCAGGCGTTAGTTTGTTATTGGCGAGATCGATTACTTGGCGGTGGTCAGATTGCTCCTTGACCATTCTTTTATTGGGTATAAGCAGGTGTGTGATGGGAATCAGTGTAGCTATTAAGGCTTTTTTTGCAGCTCTAACGAATAAGGAAAAGAGCGCGCGTATAGCAAACGCTCTTCGCGACTCAGGAAGCCCTCAAATTGAAAGTCCTCTAATTGAAAACAAGGATTTTGAAAGTCAAGACAATCTGAAAAAGTCTAGTTCTGCGCGCCAAAACGTTGATTTAGGGCGTTCGGACGCCTTAGAACTTTTAGCTATGTTACAAAGAGAAGCGCGTTTCATTGATTTCATCAAAGAATCGCTAGTAAACTGCGACGACGCAGCGGTTGGAGCGGCTGCAAGAACTGTCCACGACAGGTGTTCGAGCGTTATTGAGCGTTGTTTTGAAGTTAGAAGTCTTACGGACGTCCAGGAGGGCGAATCTTTAACCCTGTCTGGCGATGAGGCAAAAAACGGAACTCGTGTTCAGCTTGTTGGCGGAACCGAAGGGGCTTCAAGTGTTTCTGGACAAGTAGTGCATGCTGGTTGGATTGCAAAAAAGTGTTCGACTCCAAAATGGTCAGGCTCGAAAGAGGATGAATTGGTTCTGTCTCCCATTGTGATAGAGAATTAGTTGAGTGTAATTGCGATTACGTTCGCAGCGCGTCTTAATCTGCTGAGTTGACGAGGGGCTATTTTAATTTGTTTACTTTGTGATTTAACAGAATACTCTCCACGACATTCCTTAGGGGGTTGGCTTTTAAGCGATTTTTTGTAAAATTACCTCAAGCGTGTTCGTCGTATCTTGAAGCGTGCCCTGCTAGGAATACTGCTGAGCAGTTTCACGTCTTTAAACGTTAAATAATGTTTTTGAGCGAATACAGCTTGTTTTTGTGTTTTTCTGCTTTACAGTCTGATGGCAGAAAAGGTAGGTATTGGAGAGTTTTTTCCTGTTATGTCAAATCAAGAGCAGTTGATCAACGATCTTCCTTCACAGTACGATCACCTTGCAGCGCAAGAGCGACAGACAAAGTTTTGGGAAGAAAAAGGGTTTTTCCATAGCGACGTTAATCCTAACAAGCGACCTTATGCGGTTGTTATTCCACCGCCTAATGTAACTGGCGCGTTACATCTGGCACATGCTTTGAATGATTCGTTGCAAGACACGCTTGTTCGCATGAAGCGTATGCAAGGTTTCGAAACACTGTGGGTTCCAGGCGTCGACCATGCTGGAATTGCTACGCAAGCCATCGTTGAGAAGAGACTGTTGGAGCAGGAAGGTAAAACCCGCTGGGATCTTGGACGAGAGGCGTTAGTCCAACGTATCTGGGATTGGAAGGATCAATACCAAGCGCGCATTTTAAGTCAGCTCAAGGCTATGGGGTGTAGTTGCGACTGGCGACGAATGCGCTTTACTTTAGACGACGTCTGTGCAAAGGCTGTTCGTGCCTTTTTCTTTAAGTTATTTGACGACGGCTTGATTTATCGCGGTAAGCGACTCGTTAATTGGGACGTTAATTTACAGACGGCTGTTAGCGACGACGAAGTCTTTCATGAAACGACAGCCGGTCATTTCTGGTATCTGAATTATCCCGTCGTCGATCCTCAACCAGGCGAACCAGAATTTGTTACTATAGCGACAACGCGTCCTGAAACGATGCTTGGCGACGTTGCAGTAGCCGTTCATCCTGATCCAGAAGCAGAGTTCTCGCGTATCGAATCCGAACTTCGTGAAAAGATAGTTTCGGGTTCCGAACGTGACAAAGAAGAAGCGGAAAAAGAATTAGAAGTTTTGTCCCTTCGTCGTACGGAAATATTACCGACGCTCGTCCGGCTTGCCGCCATGGCTGGGGCGGGTCGTAAGGTCATCCTCCCAATCCAGAATCGAGAGATTCCCCTCATTACCGATATCTGGGCTAAGCCCGATAAAGGAACTGGCGTCGTCAAAATTACCCCCGCGCACGATCCTAACGACTATGAAGTTGGTTTGCGTCAAAATTTGCCGATGGTCAATCTCCTCAACAGAGACGGCACGTATAATGAAAATGCTGGAAAATATGAGGGATTGCCGATTAAGAAAGTAAGAGCGGCGATTCTTGAAGATCTCGAAGCACAGGGCTTTTTAGTTAAAGTTGAAGATCGTACCATTGAAATTGCAACCTCTGACCGTTCAAAGACGGCGATTGAGCCTTATCTAAACGATCAGTGGTTCGTTAAAATGGATGGATTGTCTCAAACTGCAATGGACGCAGTTACGAGCGGCGAAGTTGAAATTAAGCCGACGCGCTATATTAAGGGGTATTTGGATTGGCTCTCGGAAAAGCGCGACTGGCCTATTGGTCGACAACTTTGGTGGGGACACCAGATTCCAATTTGGTATTGTCCTGACGTTGACGAAAGCGTGTTGAAAACTGCTTTTGCAGGTCGAGAGGACGTCTTGTGGCGTCGAAACGAAGCAGACGACGGCTGGCTCTTGTGTTCTCTGTCAGAGAACCTGAAAGAAGACGCGGTTGCTGGATGTACGATTGAACGCGATGAAGACGTTTTAGACACGTGGTTTAGTTCGGCGCTGTGGCCTCATTCTACGCTTGGTTGGCCGGACAAAACGCCTGAGCTTGAATACTACTATCCCACCAGCGCTTTGATTACAAGTCGAGATATTATAAGTCTTTGGGTTGCGCGTATGGTTCTTGCTGGCTACTATAATACCGGCAAAAAACCCTTCGATCAGGTGTATATCCATCCGAAAATTTTGGATAAGTATGGCGAGGGAATGTCAAAGTCAAAGGGCAACGGCGTCGATCCTGTTGCCGTTATGGAAAAATTTGGCGCTGACGCGCTTCGTTTTGCGCTTGTCTATTTAACTACTGAAAATCAAGACGTTCGTTTGGCGTTAGACTTTGAATGTCCTCATTGCAGCGCGGTCGTTGAGCAGACGAAGAAGAATCGTACCCAACATATAATTGAGTGTCCGAAGTGTAAGCAGAGCTTTGCGACTCAGTGGGCTGAAACCCCGGAAGAACGAGCTTTGCCTCTTGGACCAGTCGTTGGCGAACGTTTCGAAGTGGCTCGGAATTTCTGCAACAAGCTTTGGAATGCTTCTCGTTTCGTTATGATTAATCTTGAAGGCTTCCAGCCTTGCACTATCACATTTGACGAACTTTGTGTCGAAGATCGCTGGATTCTTAGCAGATTGGCAAGCGTAGCTAAACGAGTTACGGAATCCCTGGAACAGTATAAATTTTCAGAAGCCGCCCGAGCCTTGTATGATTTTGCATGGGATGAATTCTGCAGTTTCTATGTTGAGATATCGAAAGCGAGATTGTCCGATCCAGAACGTCGTGGCGTAGTGCAAAATGTCTTGATTGGCGTTTTAGACACGCTGCTGCGACTTTTGCATCCGATAACGCCTTTTGTTACCGAAGAGGTTTGGAGACGTCTAGCTGATTTTGCTCCCGTTCGAGGATTGGAAGAGTTGGCTCAGGCTTCAGAAAGTATAACCGTGGCGCCATGGCCGATTGTTGATGAAGCTTGGATCGATCCGAATATCGAAGCGCAGTTTGCACAATTCCAAGAAGCTCTTCGTTGCGTCCGCGACGCTCGAGCCAGACAAAATGTTCCTCCTCGTACAGAGGTTAGTTTCGCGATTAAATGTTCCGCCGAGGTTGCCGAATTACTCCTTCCGATGAGCGAGTTTTTCAAGTCAATGGCTTGTTCTGTTGCAACTGAACTTGGTCCCGGGGTTGTTCCACCAGCCCTTTCTTCGAATGCCACAACTTCAGCAATGGAGATTTATGTTGACGTCGCCGACTTGATCGATATCCCTGCTGAAATTCAGAAGAAAGAAAAGGAAATTGAGAAACTTAACGGTTTCATTAAGTCTAAAGAAGCGAAACTATCCGGCAGCTTTGTTGAAAAGGCCCCGGCGCAAGTTGTTGAAAAAGAGCGTGCTTCTTTGGAAGACTTAAGGTCGCAACGAGACGCTAACCTGCAAATGTTGCAAAGTTTGCAGACTGCTGCTGACGCGAAAAAATAGTACAATACTGTTTTGGCAGAGATATAGAGCCAACCGTCGTTTTTGACGGTGGATAATTTGTTAACATTACGAAAAGATTGATTAAAGATGAGCGAATCCTGCAATTGCTGTTCCGGTAAAACCCGACCGAATTTTTCCAAAGGCGACGGACTTGTTCCTGCCATCGCACAAGACTATAAGACTGGACAAGTCTTGATGATGGCGTATATGAACGAGGAAAGTTATGAGGAGACTTTGAAACTCGGATACGCTGTGTATTACAGTCGCAGCCGTCAAAAACTGTGGCGTAAAGGCGAGGAAAGCGGTAATGTCCAAAAGGTCCATGAGATTTATATCGATTGTGACAATGACACGCTTTTGTTAAAAGTCGATCAAGTTGGCGGGGCTGCTTGTCACGAAGGTTATCCAAGTTGTTTTTTCCGCAAGCTCGAAGGCGACGACTATGTCGTCGTTGGAGAACGTGTTTTTGACCCCAACGAAGTTTATAAGAAGTAAATTGTTTCTTTGCTTGTTTTGAACTAGCATAAGTATCAACAGCAAGCGTTTCATACTATAATGGTATATTGTAATGGCAGATCAAGTTTTAAAATTAGGTATTCCTTCTGGTAGTCTTCAGGAAGCTACCGTTGAGCTCTTCCGCAAGAGCGGTTACAACATTGCAGTTGAAAAACGTAGTTATTTTCCTACGATCGACGACGAACAAATTGAATGTATCCTGATTCGTGCGCAAGAGATGGCGCGCTATGTTGCAAATGGCGTGTTAGACGCTGGTCTTACCGGACACGATTGGATTGTCGAGACGGGCGCTGACGTTGAAGAGATCGCTGAACTGATCTTTTCGAAGGTAAGCCGTCGTCCTGTAAGGTGGGTCCTATGTGTTCCGGAAAATTCTCCTGTTCAGTCCGTTAAAGATCTTGAAGGTAAAACGATTGCAACAGAAGCCGTTGGATTGACAAAGTCATATCTCGCAAAACATGGCGTTAATGCAAATGTTGAGTTCAGCTGGGGCGCTACGGAAGTTAAACCGCCAAAATTGGCAGACGCCATTGTCGAGGTTACTGAAACCGGTAGTTCTTTGCGAGCTAATAATCTTCGCATTGTTGATGAAATTTTGCAGAGCACGACACGCTTTATTGTCAACAAGGACTCATATGCCGACCCCTGGAAAAAGGATAAAATTGACAAAATCGTTATGTTGCTCAAGGCGACTTTGGCTGCCGGAGGTAAAGTTTCCTTGATGATGAACGTTCCAAAAGAGAAACTTGAAGCTGTCTTAAAAGTTTTGCCAGCGTTGCAAAAACCGACAATTTCACCTCTTGCCGACGAGGGTTGGGTTGACGTCATTACTGTTGTTGACCAGAAACTTGTTCGGTATCTTGTCCCCGACCTAAAACAGGCAGGCGCTGTAGGAATCGTTGAGTTTGAAATTGCCAAGATTATCGATTAACGTTGTGTGAACTACTTCCATCAGGGCAGTTGAGGATATAAGACGCTCACAACGCGACGTAAGAATTGGCGCTTGGGAGCGTTTTTTATTGCTTCTTTAATTTTCATCGGCGGTATTGAGCCGTGGAAGATTTTGTTTTGATAGGATTGGGCGCATAAAGAACATTTAATTTTTGTTTGCTCATTGGAATAGAGGACCAGGTATGTTTTTCACGACGTGTATCCCTCGACGAGAATTGCGTTGTCCTCTTGTTGAAACTGTGACACAAGGCGCTTGACGCAATTTGGTTTTGGCAGGCCTTGTCGATGGATACAGTCCTCCTCATCTGTGAAGGCGGTGGGGAATTTTCCTTTTCTGCCAAGTTTTCTGCAGAGAAATTGAGCAAATTTTTTTCAAATCCTTGGGAGTGAAAGGAAAAGAAGAAACACTAGCTCCGCGCTTGGTCGTGAGGCTGCATATCGTGACGGCTCACTAGTTGCTTGCGTAGTCGCCGTCTGTTTTCTTCCTAAACCAAAGAAGTGGAAGACGTGTTGGGAATCGTTTAAAGCAATTGTCAAGTATCTGACGAGTAATTACAGACGCTTTGAGAGAATTGATAAAAGATGAGAGTATTACGTTTTGATAGCGTTGGCGGCGCTTCGGGCGATATGATTTTAGGCGCGCTTGTGGGCTTGGGCGTTGACTCTAAACTTTTAGAGCAAGAAATAGGCAAGCTTATTCCCGAACACTTTCACCTACGTGTTGAGGAGAAGGCTTCTTTCGGCGTTACTGGCGTTCATCTTACAGTTGATATTCACGAGCACGGGCGTCATGGTCGTCACGAGGGCGAGTGTTTTCAAAATCATAGTCATGATCATGAGGAAAGGCTCTCCCACGAACACGCTCACACGCATGATGGAAAACATACTCATGAACACGCCTGTACGCATGACGGAAAACCTGTCCACGAACACGCTCATACGCATGAGCACAACCATGAACATATTCATGGCCGCACCTATGCGTCTATTCGTTCCTTACTTGAGTCAAGTTCCCTAAATGAGGATGCAAAACGCGACGCGCTTGCCGCATTCAAGGCGTTAGCAACGGCAGAGGCAGAGGCGCATAATGTATTAGTAGAAGACGTTCATTTTCACGAAGTTGGCGCAGTCGATTCAATTATTGACACGGTTGGCTGCGCTCTTGCGATGAGCCTTTTGAACGTGGATGGCATTTCACTTTCACCCCTTCCTATTGGCGAAGGCACGTTCCGTTGCGCTCATGGCGTCTATCCGCTTCCAGCGCCCGCAACAAGCGTTTTACTTCGCGATTACAACCTTCCTATTTCTTACGACGTCGAACAATGTGAAATGCTGACGCCAACAGCAGCGTCGCTTTTTGCGATTTGGAACAAAGTTGAAATTCCTGCAGGAGCTCGTCTTGTTGCAACAGTCAATTCTTTTGGCGCTCGTGAAATGAAGTCGCGTCCAAACTTGCTGCGCGCTTCCATATATGAATTTGACGAAGTGGACGACGCGTTTGCTGCTTCTAGTACATCTAATGCATATGACGTCGAGACAGTCTACGAGTTAGAGACAAACATCGACGACATAACTGGAGAACGTTTGACGACAGTTGCCTCTTCTTTATTTAAAGCAGGCGCGCTTGACGTTTGGTTTGAACCGATCCAAATGAAAAAGGGAAGGCCTGCTCATTGTCTTTGCGCTTTAGTGCGGGAGAAGGATCGTTTGCCTGCCATAGATGCGATTTTTAGACATTCTGGAGTATTAGGCGTTCGTGAAACAGCGAAACAAAGATATTGCCTTACTCGTTATTGGAGAAAAGTGACGACTACTTGGGGAGTTATTCGAATTAAAGTTGGAATGACGAAAGGGGGGGACGTTTTAAGCGTTTCTCCTGAATTTGACGACGTCGAGTCGCTGGCTTTGAAGAACGACGTGACTTTTGAGCAAGTCTATCGAGAAGCCGTGAATCTTTTTTATTCAGAACAATAGACGCGTCGTGGTACTGGAAGAGTTTGTCAGTGGAGATTAAACTAGATGGCACAACGTTTCTTGTACAGAAAGCAAATTGGAACTCGAAAAATGCAGGCGCATGGACAGAACGATTTGACATAACGTTGAATTGTCGTTCCGTCTTGGAGCAGGGGTCAACGTTGAACATTTTGTAGACGTTACAGACAATATGAGGGTGTTATGAGTGATAAGATTGTTTTTGAAGGTCATGAACCTTTAAGAGTTTTTGGCGCGCGAACTCATAATTTGAAAAATGTAGACGTTGCAATTCCTCGGAATAAAGTTACTGTTATCACTGGTCCTAGTGGCAGCGGTAAGAGTTCTCTTGCTTTTGATACGATTTTTGTTGAGGGACAACGCCAATATATGGAAAGTTTGTCCACTTATTCTCGTCAATATTTGCGGCGTTTGACGAGACCGACTGTTGAGCGTGTTACCGGACTTCAGCCTACCATCGCGCTTGATCAACGAACTGGGGAGCCTAACCCTCGTAGTTCTGTCGCAACGATAACGGAAATCTTTGATTATTTACGAGCTCTTTATTCTCGCGTGGGCATAGCTCACTGTTATAAGTGCGGTCGTCCGATACATCGTCAATCTGTCGAGCAGATTCTTCAGTCGATTTCCAGTTTGCCCGAAGGCACCCGCTTTATACTGCTTGCTCCTGTCGTCAGGGAGAGACGAGGGGCTCATCAAGACGTCTTTCGACGACTGTTAAAGTCTGGATTTACACGAGTGCGCGTTGACGGAGCTCTTGTAAAAATTGACGACTCCCCACCTGTTTTAGATCCAAAGAAGGCGCACACCATTGAGGCTGTGATTGACCGTTTGATTCGCCGTGAAGGCGCTGAAGCCCGTTTGTTGGAATCTTTAAAGTTGACATTGCGTCAAAGCGACGGGTTGGCTTGTTGTTTGTATGAAAAAGAACGGCAAAAAACTGAACAGGGAACGACGCGAAGCGTATGGCGGGACGTCCTCTTTAGTACCAAATATTCTTGTCCGAAATGCGGCGTTAGTTATGCGGAATTAGAACCGCGTACTTTCAGCTTTAATAGTCCCTACGGCGCTTGCCAAGCTTGTCAAGGGATTGGAAGAGTAGACGCTTTTGATCCGCAGTTGCTAGTTTCCGATCCTTCTCTCTCATTAGAAACTGGCGCTCTTGCTCTCGGAAAAGGTCTGTCTACTTCAACGCAGCGTAAATTGACCCTTTTGTTGGACAATTTTAAAAGGATTAAACCGGAGCAATACTCTCAGCCTCTTTCAGCTTGGGACGAGCAAACCACCAGGCTCTTTTTCTTTGGAGGGACAACGCAAGAAGCTGAACTTGAAGAGGATGTGGAAAGCGATTGCTTTTTTGAAAACGAGGAAGAACAAAATGGCAGAACCCTAGAAACACTACCAGACTCTGAAGACTTCAAGATGCGGTCTGACGAGTCCTCAAGGGGCGATCAGAACAGTTCTTCGGAACCGGAAAAGCTCGATTTTACAAAAGATTCTGAGCGTCTTGAAAACATACAAAGCAAAAGCTATCAAAGGGAAAAAGAGACTCTTGACGAGGTTGACGTTTCGGAAGCTGACGTTAGCGCGTTTACAGGCTTGACTTCTTTGTTAGCGAAGGCGTATGCTGAAACGAAGAGTGTGAGAGAACGTGAATATTTGGAAGGATTTCGAGGTCAAATTGTCTGTTGCGACTGCAATGGAGACAGAATTAGACCGGAAGCCCGGTCTGTAACTGTTGGAGATAAGAGTCTGTCAGAAACATTGCGCATGACAGTTGCAGAAGCGACTGAATGGTTCAAACAGGTAGAGTTTGACGAGCTGAAACAAGACGTCGCTAAAAAACTTATTGATCCAATTATCGATCGCTTAGAGACGATGAAGCTTTTGTGTCTCGATTATTTGACTCTTGATCGTTCTACCGACTCTTTAAGCGGAGGAGAGCTTCAACGCGTGCGTCTAACTACGGCCTTGGGCAATTCGCTCTCTGGCGTTTGCTATGTTTTGGACGAACCCTCCGCGGGGCTACATCCTTCTGACATTGATCGTTTATTAAATGTTGTTCGGTCTTTGCAAGAAAAGGGAAACACTATCATTTTAGTCGAGCACAACGAAAAAATAATCAGAAGTTCCGATTGGATGATAGACATTGGTCCCGGCGCTGGAGTTTTTGGCGGGGAAGTGTTGGCAACAGGTACTCCTGAACATATTGAGAGCGTTGGAGAATCGCCTACTGGTCTTTATCTGAGCGGCAAAAGAGCTATCGGTGTTCCGGAAAAGCGTCGTAAGGCTGCAAAGACGCGTTCAATTACCCTTGAAGGGGTGCAGACTAATAACTTGAAAGACGTTTCTGTAACTCTCCCCTTAGGATTGTTTGTGTGCGTTACGGGCGTTAGTGGATCTGGTAAGAGTTCACTCATCAATAAAACGTTGGTTCCAGCGTTACGGAAGCGATTGGGCAACTCCAGCGTTGGAAACCTTTCGGATAAAGAACGAAAACTGAAGAGTATTCGTGGAGCAAGTCGAATAGACAAGTTAGTGGTTGTGGACCAGTCTCCACTGGGACGTTCTCCCCGAAGTAATCCGTCGACTTACTCGGGAATCTTTGACGAGATTCGAAAGCTCTTCGCAAGTTCACTTGAGGCAAAGCGGCGTGGATACAAAGCCGGACGGTTCAGTTTTAATATAGCTGGCGGACGTTGCGAGGGATGTCAAGGACTTGGCGTTCACCGAGTAGAATCCTCTGTTTTGCCTGAAATGTATGTTCCTTGTCCCGACTGTGAAGGAAAGCGTTTCAATAAGGCGACCCTCGATGTCAAATATAATGGAAAAACTATTTCAGAAGTTTTGGAGACGTCGTTTGACGACGCCAAAGAGTTCTTTGCAAACCATGCGACACTTTCGCGCTACATTGAAAGTTTTCAGCAGGTTGGGTTGGGATATCTTTCATTAGGACAATCTGCTACTTCACTTTCTGGCGGCGAAGCACAACGTGTAAAATTGGCGACTGAATTGGCAAGTGTCGAAACTGGGAACACGCTCTATGTTCTCGATGAACCGACAGTTGGTCTTCATCCGCAGGACGTTGAAAAACTGCTTGACATACTAAATCATTTAGTTGACGCAGGCAATACCGTGGTTGTTATTGAACACTCTGTGGACGTCATGAAGGTTGCTGATTGGATTATTGATCTTGGTCCTGAAGGCGGCGTTGGCGGCGGTGAGATTCTTGCTACTGGTTTGCCTGAGGACATAGCGCAGTTGGAAGACAACAGTACGGCGCGCTATCTCAAGGAAGCTTTGAAGGGCTAGACTTTTCATTACGAGTTGCGGCTAATTGATTGTAAAAGAGGGGAGCACGTGTTTTCGTTTCAACGGCGTCATTTTTTAAAGAAACTTCTGTTGGGGGTAGGAACGCTTCAATTTGATTCTTTAATTGGATCGGATTGCCGTTCGTTGTTTTCATTTGCGAACGAAATCAACGAGACCTCGAAAGAAGACCAAAAGAAACGGTCTTTTCCTGAAGGATTTGAGTTGACGCTTGTTTCGAAGTATGCGCGTAAGCCAGACTCTTTTACACAAGGGCTTTTGTTTGAGTTTGATCAGAAACTTAACAAAGGCGTACTTTACGAAAGTGGTGGAAAGTATGGAGGTTCCTTACTCCGTAAGGTTGAAGCTGATACCGGTAAAGTTTTAAAACAGGTGAAAATTCCCAGACAATATTTTGCTGAAGGCTTGGCTGCTGTCGAAGACCGGCTTTATCTTCTAACATGGCGGGAACGAACTTGTTTTGTATACGACAAAGACACTTTCAAGCAAGTGGACGAGTTTCGCTACTCAGGCGAGGGGTGGGGACTGACGTATGATGGAAAAAGACTGATAATGAGCGATGGGTCTGAAGGCATACGTTTCCTTGATCCTCAGACTTTTCGTCAATTAAAACGAATTGACGCACACTACATTACTGCAAGTGGAAAACGACGCCCCGTTAATTATTTAAATGAACTGGAAATTGTTGACGGCGAGATTTGGGCAAATGTATACCAGCAGGAGTATGTAGTGCGAATCAATCCAGAAAATGGTCTTGTTATAGGAAACGCCCTAGACTTTTCAGCGCTAACTCCTAAAAGTTTAAAATCAAGTTCCGAATACGTTTTAAACGGGCTGGCCTATGATCGCATTAATAGACGTTTATATGTAACAGGAAAGTGTTGGCCGATCATGTATGTTTTTTCGGTCAACCCCAAAAAAACTAAAAGCAACGATTGAATACAAAACGGTCCTGAGTAAGACGAAACATAGGTGGAATAACGAAAATGTTAACGGTTCTGTTGGGTATTTTTGTTTTTCTGCTTGCGGTAATAGGAGCTTCGGTAGGCAGTTTTTTGAACGTGGTGATATGGCGGGTTCCAGAAAAGATGAGCTTGACTTCTCCCCCTTCGCATTGTCCGAAGTGTAGTTCCCCCGTCAGATGGTTTGACAATGTTCCAGTTTTTAGCTGGTTTATTCTTCGGGGAAAGTGTCGAGATTGTAAAGAGCCTATTAGCTGGCGTTATCCTTTAGTTGAGGCTTCAAGTTGCCTCGTTGCATTAGTTGTCTCATGGGCTTTGTTGTTTGGCTCTTGGGTTGGTTGGAATTCACAGGCGTTTTTCTGGGAAGATTATGCTTTATGGATGAGTTCCAATGCTGAGACAGTTGACGCGAATAGAAATTTTGGAGACGAGCAGAAGAACGAACAATTAGAGAATAGTTCTTTGATGTTTCTTTCGTCAGAAGACAATTTTCTTGCTCTTTTGCGCTCAACTTCAGCATTAGCGATTACTTGGCTTTTAGTGGTTGACGTTGCTTTAATGTTAGGTTTTGTCGGTTGGGATCGTAGTTTTTCGCCCAAGTCTTTGATTTTTACGTCGATAGTTGTTTTATTTATAGCTTTGCTTGTCGTTTTTTTGATAAATGATTCTGACAAATGTCTAGAACGTTCTGGAATATTCATAAGCAGCGCCATTTTAGGCGCATTAGGTCCTGTTGTCTGTTTTCCCTTCTTGGCTAGTAATATTCGTCTTGAATCTGCTGTTTTGGGAGCTGTTTGGGGCGTGTGCTCCGGGTATTATTTTGCATTTCCAGGTTCTTTGATTCTTTGCTTACTCTCTCACTTTTTGTACAAGAAAATCAATAGGCAAGTGTTTGGGCTTGCGGTTTTTTATGGGACGACGACGCTCCTTTTATTGGAGTGTGTTGTGATGGCTTAGTTTGGGTTAGGAACTGTAACAGCATTGTATCAGAACAGGAGAGAACGTTTTCTCACTCTTCTTTTTTAGTTGTTTGCACACATGGGTAATATACCGAATCTAGTTTTAAGTTCTTTGTAGGGATTATGTGAAAGCGGCTTTTCGTATAAATTGTATTTGGAAGTCGGTATGGTCAGTTAACAAGATATGGGGACTGTATGAAAATTATAGCAATTGCTAACGGCGGTTTTTCGATACCAACCTTGCGGATGTTGAAAGAATCTAAATATACGTTGTCAGCGGTTTTTGTCATGCCTGTTAGAACGAGGCGTTCTGGAGAAAAGGCTGGAATACCGCCCGTTAGAGAGGCAATCGACGGCTTTCTTGCTGGAACTCCCTGGTATGAGCCTGACGACATTAACTCGCCTGAATCTGTTGAATTGCTCAAAAGTTTGAATGCAGACATTTTTTTTATCTGCGATTATGGCAGGATTCTGTCGAAAGAAGTTTTATTGACCACAAAACATGGCGGCGTCAATTTGCACGGCTCTCTTTTGCCAAAGTACCGAGGAGCTGCGCCAATCAATCGCGCCATCCAAAACGGGGAACGTGAACTGGGCGTAAGCGTTATTTTTATTGAACCCAGTGTTGATTCTGGCCCCATTCTAGCGACAGCTTCATGTGTTCCTTCCCTTGACGAGACTGCCATTGAAGTTGAGGCGAAATTGGCGGAAATGGGCGCTCCTTTGGTCTTACAGACTCTTGAAAGAATTGAGGCAGGAAGTTTTGTTGCGCTTCCTCAGAATGCAAACGACGCTTCAAAAGCTCCAAAACTTCGCAAGGAAGAGGGACGTATTGATTGGACTCAAACCTCGGCAGTCATCATTGACCAGTATCGAGCTTTTCAACCATGGCCGCGCGTCTATTCTGACTGGGTCAAGGGCAGTGAATCCATAAGTGCGCCTATGAGAATCATTTTGGGTCCTTTTGCTAAAATTGATGGGGAAGGCAACTCATTTGAACCTCTTGATTCTTCATTCGAAGCATTACCATGTGGAACAATTGTCAAGAAGACTAAGAACACATTTTGGGTCAAAACGGGAGACGGAGCGCTTTGTGTAGAAGCGGTTCAACCTGCTGGCAAGAGGAATATGGCAGCCGAAGTTTTTCTTCGCGGCTATCAACTGAACGTTGGAGATAAATTGGTATAAAAGCAAAAAGTAATATCCCGATCATATACCTGCAGTCGGGATGTTACTATTGGAAGCCTTCGTATAAACAAAATGATTATTTAAGCAGAGTCTGCAGGCTCTTTTACATTTCCTTTAACTGACGACGGCTCTGGACATTGCAAGATTTAATGAGTGTGTCGCTTGCAAATCACGCTCGGTTGAGCGCTATTTCTCAATTCCTTGTGAAACACCTTGTGTGAAAGCTCTTACCCGTTCGGTCAAACGATCCGGCGTCTTAAAACGGACAGCCTCGTTTGCGGAATAACTTTGAGGACCTTTGGTCGAAGGCGAACGTCGTTCCATTGGCAAAACATCTTCCTCGGTTTCAAAATCTTGGGGGCTTAGCTTTGTGACTTCAAGAGCTTTTAAGTAAACTGCCAGATCTTGTTCATTTCCTTTTTCAGCTTCGTTGCGCATCTTTTGCCAGCGTCTAAGAAAATCACGCAATTGTTCCTCTGTCCATCCAAGTTCGTCTAGCAGGTCGCGATCAATCTTGTCTTTCAAGGAGTCTTCGAGGTATTCAAGGACGAGGTTTGTCGCTTGTTCAGCGTACTGTAATTTTGGCGCGTCTGCTAGCGCTAACGTTTGACGATTGGCCCCCGTTTCTCCTATCCCAGTTCCTCCGGCTCCTCTTTGGCGCTCATTATCCTCGTTCGAGCTCCCTTCGGAGGAGGGTTGATTTTGGTTTGGCTTAGTAGTTTTACGGGAGTCTTCCTCCGTGTTAGATTCGCTTGACGAGTTTTCGAAATCCTGGTTGTATTCAGAGTTCTCGTTCTCAAAATTTCCTTCTGGGAGTTGATTTTTATCGATATTACTTCGAGGACTATTCGATCTAGCAGTATCGTCGCTTTGTTGTTGATCGATTTCAAAAGGACCTTCGGGTAAATCTAGTTTTGAAGCGCCTTGGGCTTCGGGAGCGCTGGAATTAACGGAGTCAGCAGCAGTTGCCTGGGATTGATCAAGGGGATCAAGCAAAATATTTGCATCGCTGTTATTGTTGTTCTTCAGGGGGACGTTTGATTCAGGATTTTGAGCTAGAAAATTGTTTGTGTCTTCATTGAGCTCGTCTTCTCTACGAGATGCATTAGGATCGATTTTATTGGGATTCTCGGCTTGGAAGCTTTCTGAATTTTCGGCAGGCTTTTGCGAACTCGTTCTTGTGGGAAGTTCGCGTTTTTCATTTGGAGGAGGAATGTTGCTCTCAGAATTAAAATCGGGTTCAACCTCTTCTTCTGGTTCTCGATAATTCTCCCTGTTATTGTCGTCTTTTAAGGGGTCGGTTGCGTCTGAAGTTCCCGAAGCGCTGCCGGAGGAGTTTGAAGTCTGTTCGTTCTCGTCAGAACCGGTGTTTTCCTTGGATTCTCCAGAATCAGACGTTTCTATTTCCTTCATATAATCAAGAATTTTCTCAAATGCTTCGGTTGGATCAACACTTGCAGACGATAGCTGATTGTCTGGCAACTCGGATTGAGGAGTTGACGGCTCTTGGAGAGAAGAATCAGATCCCTCTTGAGAAGTCTGATTCGAATTGGCGCTATCTTGAGACGGCGAATCTTGGTTGCTTGACGAATCTTGTTCGTTCGGCCCGTTGCTAGCGTCTTGCTCTCCTTGACTTGAGCTAGGGGTTTGCGTCATGCCGCTTGTTTCGTCTGAATTATCATTCGGCCTTGTTTGATTAGATTGTTCAGAGTCTTCGTTCCCTGAAGACTCGCTAGAATCACCCGATCCCTCTTTTGTTTCACCTTGATTATTGTTAGTCGTTTCCGACTTGCCAGATTCCTCGCCTTGGTTTTCTGCATTCTTTTCTTCAGTATCTGAACTATTAGGGTTCTGTCGTTCATCAGCGTCTTCTCCCACTCCGCTTTGGGATTCTTTTTGTTCGTTAGAACTTTCTTCGGCGCCCTCCTGTGATCCAGTTTGAGAATTATCTGGCTCTTGAGCTTCGTTTTCAGATTCTTGATCTTGTGAATTTACACCGCTTGGATTTGCAACTGGATCTATGACAACGAAAATTCGTTTTTCCGAGACCCCTATGTTAGGATTCGGTTCTTTTGAATCGTAGGCTACGGCCCAGTATTCGATTTCGTCTCCAACGGATAACTCAAGTTCCTTTGGCGAGAGTTCACAGGCAATATAATTTATGCCAACGTAGGGAGTTGGCCCGCTGGAATAATCTAATTTTGGGGAAGAAGATAAAGGTATGTCAATCGGCTTTAGATTAGGGCGAGTTGGAAGCGCGCCATTTTCGTTGAGGTCACGAAAAGCGAACATCATAGAAATTGAACGCAATGAGAAATCAGGATCCTCAGCCGCTAACTTTAGATGTAGGACGTCATTGAGCGGAACTTCTGCGATTCCATCAGGAGCCGATTCCCAACGTATTGTTGGAGGAAGATCGGCAATAATGGAGACAGAGTAATCTCGCGAGTCGCGATTTTTTTGTCCTTCTACATCATGCGAGATGAGCTGATAAAACGAGAAAAGTTGTTTTGGAGACGAGGCAACCTCATTGGCGCTATTGTTTTCTTTTTCCCATTCGAGTCTGAAATCGATAGCCGCCAATTGAGGATTGGCGTCGTCGACCCTCATTTTTTGAGCGCGAGGCTCTTGCCCGTCGGGTAAAAAAGAGGCTCTTTCAAGATTGGCGTTACAACGTGCTATGATAGAAACTTGCGTTCCCTCTAATGCGCGAATATCTCCCTGGTTTTCAAACGATTGTTTGGCAAGTCCAGTGTATTCAGGAAAAGTAAGAGTTACTTTTTCAACACGGAATGAAGGAAGCGGGCGGACTTCAATATTGTACGAATCAGAACAACTTTCAGTTCGAACGCCTCGTTCTACAACGATACGATACGTAAGATTCTCAGTTAGACCAACTTGGTCGCCAGGGAATTTTATATGAAACTTTGAATTCCCTGATGATTCCATTGGAACTGCGACGTCTACAAGCCTGCCGTCTGCCGACGAATAAAGCAGTTCAACTGGAGATGAATCGGAAGCGCCGGGGATTTCAGCTCCAATATCAAGAAAATCTCCCTGGTAAGCGACGACATTACCAGGAGTTATCGTTTTGAAATTAAGCGCTTGAGGGCGTTCAATATTTGCTAGAGGCGCAACAATTCTTAGAGTCCCTGTAAAAGGATTTTTAGGTGAAAAGACGAGATAACCAGAAAAAAGAGCTACAACTACGGTAAAAGCGATTCCCCAACGAATCAACTTTGTGTAATCAACAACTGTTTCACTTTGAACTTTGGCATTATTTGCAGCCTGAAGGACTACCCCTTCTAACACTTGTTGGCGAATAGGAGAATCTGCTTCGTCCCTAGAAGACTGCCCTCCAAATTTACAGAGCTGAAGCCAATTGATAATGAAGTTGTGTTTATCTTCCCAAGCTGTTTCAAGCTCTTTTGCAGCAAACAAGATATTCACACGCCTAAGGAATATAGGAACGAGCTGCGATATAAAAAAGAGCAATGCTGATATGATTCCAATAATTGCATAATAAACGCGTCCTTGGATTGAGAGACCGTTGGGAAGTATCCAGCAATCGAGAACGATTCCAAATAGTAAAAGCGCTAGCGCCAACGTTACGAACGCACAAATTGCAGCAAAGAGATCAACACGTCGTATCTCAGCTTGTGTCTTGAGAACACGACGTGTCAAAACTTCTTCTGCTTTTTTTAAAGCAACAGTGTCTATCTTATCGAAATCGTTATTCATTACAGTGGAGGATAGTTGACTCTATGCGTTCTTCTTTTTACCTTTAATAAAGGGATAAGCAAGGGCGGCAATGGCAATAATTAACAGAGGAACTGCAACTATAGGCCGATAGGAAAGCCACCCAACGGCTATTGTTACCAGGGAAATGCATAGCGTTAAAGAGAAAGCGACAACGCCAGCGCCAAATTCCACGATTCGACCTGCAAAAGGAACGACGTCTGCAATTACCGACAGTGGCTTGAAAACGGATCCAAACCCCATGTACATTAGGAAGACGCCGCCAATACGTATGAGCCATCCTATGATTTTATTCTTGTGTTGTTCCTTTTGGAACATTTCTTCTGCGCTTACCGTTCCAAAACTTAGTAGTTCTATCGTTTTTTTCGTCTTAGACAGATAAGGCACAAAAGTGGCGCCGCTCTGTTTAGAAACAATGCTGATTGTCGTCGGTGAAGGAACGAACTTATAGGTAACGCGTATGTCTCCAATCTGAACGTTATCAGGATCGCCCTTGTAAAAACCGGTTTCGAGAGGTACAAAATCATGAAGAGTGTAGGTTGCTCGTGCTGACTGTGAAGCAGAATCAAATTCTTCTTCATATTCGCTGGTTGTTTCAGCGTTAAGGTAGTCAAGTTCACTTGGAGCTTGGTCGTCGTCCGTTGCGTCGGCAGAATCAGCGCCGTTGTTGTAGAGCGTAGGCTCTGACTGCTTTTGAGTTTCAGGCGCAGAGTCTTCGGGCGTTTCGTATGGAGGGAGAGTAAAAACCTCTTCTGGCCCGATTCTATCAATCAAAGAGGGCGACAGAGAATAGGCGCCAAGAGCGACGTTTCGCGCGACAAAAACTTCGCTGTTAATAGGAACGCTTGTTGGGTTTTGACGCCTGGATGATTCTTTAAAACTTGATGAATCGATTAGTTCTTCAGACCAAGTTTTTTGATAGGAATAAGTTTTTGTCGTGGTTTCTCTTCCGCCAGAATCGCGTTCAGTGTGCGTTTCGACCTCTTCTTTCCATTGATAAATTTCAACTTTACGCGCTAATTTAATCGCGTTGAGGGAAACACTGAAGTACGGATCAGTAAGGACGTCGTCAGTAACCGCATTGCCAGAGAGATGAACAAGCTTGCCTTCCAGTGAAGGATCGATAGAGTCAGCATTCGCCTCAACAGTGTTTTGCGCGCCTTCTGTCAAGGCTTTAGCTTGTTTGATTGTACGTCCTTCGTTCCAGAAGAGCAAGGCGACAGACACAACGATTAATACTAAGCCAACAAAGATTCCTTTAAAAGAACCGCCGACGCGAGAACTCCAAGATTGCGTAGTAGTCTCAGTAACCATAATTGAAAACTTTCTTTGAAATACAACAACAGGCGAACAACGAAAAGAAGTTTTTGAGTGAAGAACAATACTGGTAAAGTTGCGATCCAGAAAAACTACTCTGGATCGCAACAGTTTGCGTTCAAGGGAATGAACGATGATCAGTCGAGATACCCCATGCCAAGACAGGGAAGCGCGATCTTATAACGGCCTTGATCATCGGGGAGAGTGGGCGGAGTGGCGTCCATTGAGTATTCGCTTGGCTTGTCTCCTTCGGAGGCAAGCATTTCGTCCCAAGTAACATATTGGCCATTGTAAGAACACATACGACCGAGAATGGCGCAACCAGTAGAGTTGGTCATGTATCCGGTATTATTGACATAGGTCGACCCGCCGCTACGAACGGCGTCGATTAGAACCCTGTGTTCGATAACGAAGGGCGAGGTAGTTCCACGCGGAATTTTAGTTTCTGTACCATCAACGAAGATGCTTGCTTGCGATTCAACATTGCCGAGGATAGCATAACCTTTGGAACCGTTGACTTTAGTATGGGCTCTGCTAAAGCTGCCAGGGATTTGGCGAGAAAAAGCGTAGAGGGAGCGTCCGTCTGCAAATTCGTATACGACCGCCATGGAGTCATACATATCGCCGGTATCAGCTTCTCGACGTGAAAGGCGACCGCCCATGCCGTAGGCTCCAATTGGAGTTGCGTCATTGAAGGACCAAAGAGCAACGTCTAGTTGGTGGATGGTGACGTCGTTAATGTATTCGCTCGCCATCCAATTGAAGTTTACCCAGTTGGTCATTTGGTATTCCATTTCCGACTGACCTTCAGTACGAGGACGTTTCCAAAGGGAGCCGCCCATTCGATCGCCGCGAGCGCTGACGACGTCGCCGATCGCCCCGTCGGCAAGGCGCTTGATAAGTTCAATGGTCGAAGTTCCGTATCGGTTGACGAGCCCGCCAACAAGATTCAACCCTTTGTCTTTGGCCAATTCACCAGCCTCTTGAATCATTTTGATACCGACGCCGTCAACCGCAACAGGTTTTTCTGCAAAGACATGTTTCCCAGCTTCGATTGCTTCCTTAATCATGACAGGTCGGAAATGTTGTGGAGTAGTAAGCAACACAATGTCAATGTCTTGTTGAAGGACTTGTTTGTACCCGTCGAAACCGTCAAAGAAACAATCGTCCTCGACGGCTATTCGATCTCCATATTGATCGTGCAACGCTACAATGCCATTTTTCCCTCGTTCCGGGAAAACGTCGGCTGCCGCTATTAACTTAACGGCAGGATCTGCATCTAACGCATTGCCAACAGCTCCGCATCCGCGTCCGCCGCAACCAACGACTCCAAGTTTGAGGGTGTTGTCTTCGCCCGCGTGAACGCGAAGAGGGGCGAACGTGTGAGAGGCAACAACTGCTGACGCAGATAACAGCGCGCTGTTCTTCAAAAAATTACGCCGAGATTGAGAGGTCATTTCAAACTCCTTGAAAGAAAGATATGCGGAATAATGAACGCTAAACAACCAGACGCAAAGCACCCAGTACTTCTTGACCATTATAATCGGTGAAAAACGGGTTTCAATAGTTCATATTTTGCTGAATCATTATTTTCTTTTCCACATGGGATTTATTTGAGTCATTTTTCCATTTTTTGCAATCGAATAATTGACAGCTTGTCTTGAGAAGGTATATTTTTCTCGTTGTTTACCGTTAGACGGGCGGAGAGTGGTTTTCGCTGTTTAACGCTTTAAACTTTTTAAACAGCAATCGTTGACTGATTGTTACAAATCGTACGGATGTTGTTGCATTACAAAGAGTAGGTAATCGTGTTTTCTGCGTTTACGTGACAAAACAATTAAGGAAACAAAGGGATGCGGACTAAACATAGTGTTGGGTCTGGTTCTTCGTCGTTGATTTCGCGACGTCGTTTTATTTCTTTTAGCATCTTGGCGCCAGCATATCTGGGTTTGCTGGCTGGCGAAGGCTGTGGCAGTCGACCGGCGCCGCCGATTCGTTCGTTGGATGACCTTAACCATCCTTCGATGACTATTGGCGGTGAAACGGAAACGGTGTCGCTGCGTATGGGACAGCAGCGCCTTCCAAAAGCAAAGGTTGAGAGTTTTTCGACTCCCGCTGACGCCTATGCGGCGTTGCAATCTGGCAAAATTGACGCGGTTGCATATGATCGTCCGCCTCTTGATTATGCCGCCGTGAACAACGATCTTTTTTTCGTTCTTCCTGAAACGGTTGGAGAAGGCCATATTGCTGTTGGCGCGCCGTTTAAAAACCAAGAGCTCATGAACAAAGTCAATGAGTTCATCGCTGAATATCGTGCTGACGGCACCTATGCCGAAATGTATAATCGCTGGGTTAATACAATTGATCCCGTCATGCCCGATATTCCTAAGCCGGAAAATCCAATCAATGCTGGCAATCCGTTGATTATTGGCAACGATCCACAAAATATTCCAATGTCGTTTATTAGCGGCGACGGAAGTTGGTCTGGATTTGACACTGAATTTGTTCAACGATTGGCGCTTTACCTGAATATGGAGTACCGCTTTGAGTCTCTGTTTTACGACGCGCTTTTCCCGGCCATTGAATCTGAAAAATTGGATCTTGCTGTCGGTAATTTAGATAAAACTCCTGAGCGTGCGGAAACTATGTTGTTCTCGGACGACTATATTGATTGCCCTGCAGGTATCATGATTCTTAAGAGCCGTTGGCAACCGTTGGATCAAGCGACGGAGCCGCAAACGACTACTGTCGGTTCTGAATCAGAAGCTACGGGAGAAGAAGTCGTTCCTGAAGAATCGTCTGTTGAAGAATCAGGGGAGTAGAGCCTCTCTGAATACTCTGTATGTATCCTTAAGCGCCGTGCGAATTAATCTGCTTGGTGAGCACGGCGTTTTAGTTGAAAGTCTGAAAGACAATCTTTGTTTCGCAGCAGAGTTTTCGCTAGGACGCATAGCGGATGTGCTGATATTAGCGTGTGAATCAAGTGTTCTTTCTCGATAATAATTGACATATTCTTCCTAAGGGGTATATTGGGTCGGTCGTTTTAACGGTTGCTTGGCGTAGAGCGGTTCTGCGAGTTCCCATACTTGTTTTAAAGGGCGTGATTCGAGCAACGTTGTTTTTGTTTTAATGCGTAGGTAATTGTGATTACAGCGTTGACGTGAAGTTATAAGGGAAATATAAGGATGCGGACCAAACTCAGCACGGTTTCGTCTGGTTCTGCGTCGCGGAGTTCGCGACGTTGTTTTCTTGTTTTGAGCATTCCAACAGTGGCTTTCTTGCTGACGTTATTCTGTTGGAGCAGCGGTGGGAATGGGGCGGACGCGAACAGTGCGAATAAAGAGCAAGCTGATTCGGTTGTTCTCGTCTCTACAAGATTCGAAGTTAACCATGCCGATTTTATTACTTTTGGCGACGTCCTAACTTCCTCCGGCGTCAAGAGTAATTCCTCACAAGAAAAGTCTGCAGTTCCTGAACGTAAGACATTTTGGCAGAAACAATATCGTAGTTTTGAAAAGACTTTTATTGTGGAGGGGCGTTGGCGTTTGTTTGCGAATGGTCTTGCCGTTACTCTGGGCATTACCATTGCGTCAACCATCCTGGGCACATTCTTTGCCTTTATTCAATGTGCTATGCGCAGATCGCGTCGCAGATGGTTGCGATATTTGGCAAAAATCTACATTGGGATCATGCAGGGCACGCCCCTCTTAGTTGTTCTGCTTATCATGTACTATGTTGTTTTTGCGAGTCTTAGCACACCATGGGGAATGGAGAAAGAGATTGTTTCGACAATTGCCCTTGCTTTAAACTTTGCCGCATACGCAGGTGAAATGATGCGCGCGGGTGTTGACGGAATTGATAAAGGATTGATAGAGGCTGCGCGCGCGCTTGGTTTCGGACGTTTTCAAGTTTTCACGAAAGTGATTTTTCCGATTGCTGCACGTAGAATTCTGCCTGTTTACAAGGGCGAGTTTATTTCTCTCCTGAAGTCGACTTCTATTGTTGGCTATATCGCAACACAAGACCTCACAAAAGCGAGCGATATCGTTCGTGCTCGTACGTATGAAGCTTTTTTTCCGTTGGTGGCAACAGCAATCATTTATTTGATTTCTGCGCACCTTCTTGCTTCTGTTTTTGCTTTCATGGAATATCGGCTTGATCCCGTCAATCGTCGTAAGCGAGCTAAAGGAGAAGTGAACGTATGAGTCAAGCGCCCGTTAAAAACATGATTACAGTTAAGGGACTCTGCAAGAGCTATAACGGAGTCCCTGTCCTCAAGGATCTCGATGCGACAATTAACAGGGGAGAGATCGTTTCAATTGTTGGACCTTCTGGAGCAGGTAAGAGCACGTTTCTACGTTGTCTGAATTTACTTGAGACTCCTGATTCAGGCGAGATTTTAGTTGACGGTGAAAATGCTGAAGAGATGGACGTAAAGCTTTTGCGTCGCAAGATGGGGATGGTTTTTCAACAATTCAATCTCTTTCCACACCTCTCAGCTCTTGAAAATGTGATGCTTGCTCCGACCACGCTTTTGAAGGAGCCGAAAGACGAGGCGGAGGAACGCGCGTTAGATCTCCTAGAAAAAGTAGGTCTTGCCGGTAAAGCATGGGCGTTCTCTTGGGAGCTTTCTGGCGGACAACAGCAACGGGTAGCGATCGCACGCGCGTTAGCAATGCGACCTGAGATTATGTTGTTTGACGAACCGACTTCTGCTCTTGATCCGACAATGGTCAATGAAGTGCTTGGCGTAATTCGCAACCTTGCAGACGAGTCGGGCATGACAATGGCGATTGTAACACACGAGATGCGTTTTGCCCGCGACGTTTCAGATAGAATCTTTTATATGGATCAAGGAATCGTCTATGAGGACGGTACGCCAGAAGAAATCTTTGAACATCCTAAACGCGATAGGACACGCGCGTTTATCCGTCGTGTTGATACGATTCGTTTTGAGTTGGATAAAGATTTCGATTACTTCGGTTTCGACGCAAAAATTGACAATTTTGCGATGAAACACATGGTAGAACAAGAACGTCGTGAGCTTCTGGTTGAACTTATTGAGGCTTTGTTTGACAATTTCTTCTTCTCAAAGGTAGACGAATTGACGTTTTCGTTAGGCGTTACGGAGAAAAAGGAAGTTGAATTACGATTTGCTTACGGCGGTCCTGAGATCAATCCAATGATTGCAGACGACGCTCCCAGTCGTTTTGCTCGTTCTATGATCCTCAAGAACGGAACTGATGTGGAATTTAACGTCATTGACGGTAAGAACGTGTTAGAGTTTGTGTTAGCCCCAAAGAATCGTTAACCGTATTTGATAAATGTCTTAAAAGAAAAACGACGCTGGTGTTCATTAGACACAAGCGTCGTTTTTTAACTTATTGTTCAGAAGTCTCTTGGTTTTAGTAACTGATATATGCGCTCGAATTCATCGTTTGAACTGAATTGAACGACGAGTTTTCCTTTACCCTTGTCGTTTGAAGTTAATTTTACCTTCATGCCGAGCCAAGATCTGAATTGCTGTTCTAACTCTTGTACGCGCGGACTTTGTTGCTGAGACGTTTTGGAATTATGTGAGGAAGGAGCCGTATTGCCTTCGATAAACTCTTTTACAATTGCTTCCGTTTGACGTACGCTCAGCTGTTCGTCTACAATTCGACGCGCCATTTCTATTTGATTCCACTCGTCGAGCGGCAGAAGCGCTCGTGCGTGCCCCATCGTTATTTTTCCCTGACGCGTCATATTTTGCACCTCTTCATGCAATTCGAGCAGACGCATCAAATTACTGACGGTGGAACGGTCTAACGATAGGCGTTTTGCTAATTCTTCATGGGTGGTTCCATAGGCGTCGATATAACTCTTAAACGCGGCTGCCTTCTCAATAGGATTTAAATCGCGCCGTTGCATATTTTCAGTCAGCGCCAATTCTGCCATTTCGCGATCTTCGACGACAAACAAAATGGCTGGAATTTTTTTCCAACCAGATTCCTTTGCTGCGCGAAAGCGCCGTTCGCCCGCGATTATTTCATAGCGATCTCCGTTTTGGCGTAAAACGATAGGCTGAATAAGTCCGTGTTCGGAAAGACTCGCTTTCAGCTCTTCCATTTCGACTTCATCAAAGTCTAAGCGTGGTTGATAGGGATTAGGATCGATTAAGTCGACATTAATTTCAACAGCCGTACCACCGTTGGAATACTGCGCTAACGCACGATCCTTTTCTTCTTCAAGAAGCGCCAAGTCAGAACGCTTAGTTCTAGTTTCTTTGACGGACGTTTCGAGACTGTCCGAAGGATTGGTGGAAAATGGGACGATTGAAGGAAATGCGTTGCCTTGGGCGTCAACTTCAAGAGCGTCGTCAAGCTGCGCCGTGTTTGTTTGAGCAGCTGCGACATTTCTCAACAGGGCTTCGAGACCTCGACCTAATCTTTTGTTTTCTTTAGACACGTTCCATTACCTCCAAACATAGTTCGACGTACGCTCTTGCCCCTCGCGAACGGGGCGCATAGTCAACAATTGATTTTCCGTGGCTAGGCGCTTCTGCGAGAGCGACGTCGCGTGGAATTGTTGTTCTAAATACAACGTCGCCAAAAAAATCTCTAATTTCCTTTTCGACTTCGTAAGTCAATTCAAGCGAGGGGTCGCACATTGTCAGAACGACGCCTCCATATTCTAAAGAACGATCTGGGCGTTTCATTGCTCTGCCGATGAGTTCAAGCATTTGTACCAAGCCTTCCATTGCGAAATATTCGCACTGAATTGGCGTAAGCACCTCGTCTGACCATGCGAGCGCCGCCTGTGTTAATGGACCCAAGGACGGGGGACAATCGATTAACACGTAGTCATAACCACGTGTTTCACGCACAAGTTGACGAGCAATTTTATTGAAATATGAAGGATCTTGAACGCTTGCTAAGCGTTCGACGTCCGAAAAGGAACGACACCCAGGCAACACGTCAAGTTGTTCTGACGCTTTTTGAATCGCTTTATTAATCGGCGTGTCCAAAAAGGCAAATGGATGACGCGACGAGGGAACAAAACCCAGGCCGCTTGTTGCATTACATTGCGGATCAAGGTCGACAAGGAGCACATATGCGTCGGCACGCGCAAAACACGCAGCCAGCGAGATAGCAGTCGTAGTTTTACCGACTCCTCCCTTCTGATTGGCGATGCAAAAAGTCCGAGTCATGTTTTGGCGTCCTGTTTTATCTTGTTTTTAGGCTTTCTTGATCAGCGGGTTGTAGGATTATAGCGGGGAACTCAATTTTAAGAAACGTCAATTTGTAAAAAAAATGTTTTCGGTAGGTTGTTTTTAATGTTGTAGATTGACGCTTGTGCAAGTCTCTTTTAAAATGAGGCCGACAACAGGTGTGTTCTTTGCGTTTTTGACGTCGTAACTGAATGGATTGGAGCATGGACTTGAAGCGTCCGAATAAAGCGTTCTTAAAATCGAGCCTTGAAATCAAATGTTTGGTTTCGTTTGGAGTTGCGCTTGCGGTAGTGATTATAATCAGCGTCGCTCTATTTTATAAGGCGACAAAATCACAAGTGGAAGCTCAGAATCCTTTGATGGGAAAACTCGTAAGCGAACGAGAATTTTTACTTATCCACATTAAAGGATTAGCCTCTGAGAGCGCCAATACATCGGTTCAATCTAGCTCGTCGTCCAATGATATGAATGACTTTATTGAGTCTATGAAGACATTGAGTGAAAGGATTGGCGGAACTTCTGAACGCGCGCACATTGAGACGCGTCTCATTCGTGCTTACAATGCACGATTAGACGACGAGGACGATAAACCGCGGGATGATTTTGAGCGTCGTCTTTTTGAAGAACTTGAAACGCCGTCGACTTATGATCCTGATTCTGACAATACCCT
Source organism: Thermoguttaceae bacterium (assembly GCA_028695965.1). GTDB lineage: Bacteria > Planctomycetota > Planctomycetia > Pirellulales > Thermoguttaceae > RUG369. The sequence continues at coordinate 27,454 of JAQVHZ010000035.1, forward strand.
TAACGTTGCATATGAAAGAGTTGATGAAAGAGGACAGTATCATTACTACCAACCATTACGTTTTGGACGATCTTGTTGGAATTGCCACCAGGAAATAATGGGAGATTCAACCCTTGAATTTGGGTCGACCCTTGGTGTAATCCAGGTTACTATTCCAGAACCTCCGGCAAAAAAAGAAAGCGCTAGGTTATGGGCGCAGCTTCTGACGGGAGCAATTATCACGGCATTTTTGGGAATGATTGCGTTTTACGTTGTAATACGAGTCGTCATTGTGAAACCGTTGCGAAGCCTTCGAGCTGTTAGTGAGGCTATTGGCCGCGGCGACGTTTCTAAACGAGCTAATTTGCAAACTGACGACGAGTTTGAGGCGTTAGGGGACGCTTTTAACAAAATGCTGAAATATCTTGTTGCAACTCAAGAAAAATTACGCGCGCTAAATACAGAACTCGAACGAAAAGTCGATGAGTTAGCGCGTGCGAACTTGCAGCTTTTTGAATCAAACCGAGTGAAGTCGGACTTTATGTCAACAATGAGTCATGAGCTGCGCACTCCGCTCAATAGTATTTTGGGTTTTAGTGACGTCCTGGGGTCAATTTCAACGCTCGATGAAAAGCAGTTGCGTTATGTTAACAACATTAACAAGTCAGGACGCGCGTTGTTAAGCATGATCAATAATATTCTTGATTTGGCTAAAATGGACGCGGGGCAAGTTGAACCTATTTTGACCACTTTCAAAATAGAGACGGCAGTCTTAGCTCAATGTGATATGGCAAAGCCTCTCATCGATAAAAAGAATCTTGAATTGACGACTTCTTTTGCAGAGGCAATGCCTCCTATGCGTCAAGATGAAGCGCGAATTCAACAGATTTTGAATAACCTGTTGTCAAACGCTATTAAGTTTACTCCGGAAGGCGGACGAATTCAGATTGAAGTTAAGCGCATTTTTCACGAGCCGTTTCATCCTCGGGTTTTGAGTTCCTCGACGAATTTAGAACCAATACCATTTCTCCAAATGAAAGTAATCGATTCTGGAGTTGGCGTAACTGAAGAAGATAGGCAAATTATTTTTGAAAAGTTTCGCCAAGGGAAGAGCGCCACCGAGGGAAATACGATGACGCGAGAGTATTCCGGCAGCGGCTTGGGATTGTCTATCGTTAAGGAATTATGTAAGCTTTTAGAAGGTGAGATAACGCTGGAAAGTCAGCCTGGATTTGGAAGCGTTTTTACCGTTTTGCTCCCATGGGAATTAGAATTGCCTATTTTGACAGAATCGCCTATGCAGTCGGAAATTCAAGAGTTTTCTAAGAAAGGTCGGTTGGTCTAAGGACGTTTATGCGGGAAATGTCAAAAGCGAGTTTCATGAAAATAAGTTCTAGCCATGTGGAATAAGGATGAAGAATTGCCATTGAGGATATTGGATTCTGCGATTAGTCGACGTTTCTCAAGTAGTCTTGCTCGAGTTTAATATGCAATAGGGTTAGGGCTCTTAAGAGCAGCTTTCAAGATCTTTATTGTTGCCCTTTAATCACAGGTTCTGTAAAAAGCTAAAAATAGTTCTATTCTAAGGGGCGACGCCAGAATTAAATTTCTTTAAAACGTTAGCGGAGTGGATTATGATTCAAAGGCGCTCGTTTCCAACAGACTGACCAGACTTTTCTGTATCCAAACATCTTTAGTGTCGATGGATCGGCTGACGCTGTTCGCAATTAGAGAAAGAATGTTTTTGTTTTGGAGAATACGCCATCCGTGCAATAGATTATACTTTGCAATCTCACAAAATGCTCTTTTCAACATTGTCAGAATATAGTACTCTCTAGCAAAAAAGGAGACGCTAATGTTACGAGGGAGCTATACAAAGGAAGAACGCGATTATTTTTTTCAG
>JAQVHZ010000130.1 GCA_028695965.1 Thermoguttaceae bacterium
GGATTACTCGGTGCTTCCAAATTGGTCACACCAATCAGAGAGACCGCTCATTTTGTCGGAGAGCTCCAGCCGAAGTTCTGAATTACCCTGAGCCGCAGCTTCCTTTTGAAGGCGGCTATAGAGGTCAAAGACGTCGTTTAATAGGTCGATAAGCCCATCAAGTCGATGGTCATGGACGCCGTCTTCGACGGATGGAAATAGATTGAATTGAGCGTCAAATCCTAAAATAAACCATGGGTCTGGAAAAGCGCCGCAAGCCAGACCTCTGCGCAGCAATGATTCTATTTGAGGCAAGCAGGCCGCTCCTTCGTCAATTTTGCCATCATCTGCGTACAGGTGCGCCCTCGTTATAAAACAGTCTATTTGAGACAGAAGACGAGAAGCAGTGGTTTCAATAACGTCAGTTTGTCTCTTTGAAGCTTCAAAATAACCCATGCGCGCGTATGTTCGCGCTAATGAGAAACGCTGCAATTGATCAGCGCGTTTTTGTGCTAGATATCGATTAAGGTATTGTCTAACTCCTGCGAAAGGCTGAAAAAGCTGTCTCGCTTCTTCTTCAAGTCGCGGTTTTAAGGACGCAGGCGCTCGTTGAATGAGCCTTTCGTAAAACAGGTCGCGGTAAGCAGCCACTGTTGGAGCAAGTGTCCGAAGCGTAACAGTAGAGTCGTGGGTTTGAACGTGTCCGCCGCAAATGCCCGAAGCCATTAGGATTGTGCCCGCTAGGACTGAAGCGGCTTCGTATTCGTATTCTTTGCGCAAATTTGAGTCTTTTTCATTCCAAACGCGGCTCATAATCGCGTCTAAGGTGGTACGATGTACAATGAATCGACGATAGTAACCATCCTTGTCTATACAACGATCATCCCATGTGCCGAAACTATAGTTCAAGCGTCGATTTGCCGGGTGGTCAAAATCATAGGCTCGTGGATCAACCGACAGTTCCTTTAAGTTTTGAGGGATAAACGAAGCGTCTCGTAAAATGTCAGCGTCGGTATTGTATAAAATATCGATAGTAATTTCTATGATATTTTTATAGTTCCCAAACGCGCAGCCGACGCCTTCATAGTAAAGCGGAAGAGGCGCTATCCATTCGTGAAGATTTGGTTCATGTTTTTCTCCTCCCTCTAGGATCGGTATTGGACGATAGCCCAAAAAATCGCTTAATTGTTCGATAATCCTCCGGATCGTAGCTTCCGAAGCGTTTACAGGATTATTTGCAACAACAACGCGACAAACTCTTGCCATAAAGAGCGAGTTGAAGAGATAGGAGTCTTCAAGAGAGAAGAGTGTGTCTTCGTGGAATCCGAGATATTCAGTAAGGGCTTTTTCTACAACACTTAGCGCGCTTTTAGCTTGGGTTGAGTCAGAAAAAGCTCGATCAAGCTTTTCCAAACGCAATAACTCAGAACGTAAAACGGACAAGGAATCAGACCATAATGTCGTACATCCTTTGGCTGATAACAACTCGTAAAGATTATTCCAGGCAGTTGCAAATTGCGCGTCAAAAGAACCAGAGGAAAAGTTCAAATATCCCAAAATATTATAAATGAGCGACTGTTCACTTTCGTTCAATTCAATTTTATTCATTAATGCATCCAATTCGAATGGCAATGCTATGGCAAGAGGTTGTGAAGGACAACGGAGCGTTGTGCCAATATGCGGCGAAATTGTGACCGAAGATCATTGAAACCGATTTGCCATTAAAGACGCACGGTTTGGAGAGAATCGCCGTCAATTATTAATGGTAAACAGGTTTTCGTTTTCATCTAGGGGGACTCTTGGATGCGTGAGTATGCTGTTTTTCGCTTTTATGAGTTAGTAGCGCCAGGGGCGGAACATCGTTTAACGAGAATATTATATCAGAAGAGTTTTCTTTGGTCCCGATACCGTTTTAGTGTTGATTTTCGAAAGATATAAACTATAATTCTAGTTTGCGGTTTATCGCAGAAAGGTTTAGAAGGTTGGGGCAGACGTATGGCAACTACCAGCGTCGTCAACTGTAAATTTGCAAGGGATTGTAAATTAAGAGATTTCATATTTGGGCTCTTGTATGTCTGACATCGTTGTACGTGGCGCTCGTGAACATAATTTGGACGACGTGCATTTGAGATTGCCTCGTAATAAATTCATTTGCTTCACAGGCGTCAGCGGCAGCGGCAAAAGTTCATTAGCCTTTGACACGTTGTATGCAGAAGGGCAACGACGTTATATTGAGAGTTTATCCAGTTATGCTCGACAGTTTTTAGGACAGCTTCCCAGACCGGCAGTTGATCAGGTTTTGGGCCTAAGTCCTGCGATTTCGATCTCTCAAAAGACAGGAGGTCAAAACGTACGTTCCACAGTTGGAACGATTACAGAAATCTCTGATTTCCTAAGGGTTTTGTTTGCTCGAGTTGCGGTTGGTTATTGTCCTAAATGTGGAAGAAAGATAGTAGCTCAAACGCGAGCTCAAATACTTGAGCGGTTACGCATTATACCTGAGGGCGTCTCTTTTCAGATTCTAGCTCCTTTGGTTCGTAATCAAAAAGGGCGCTGTGTCGAACTTTTTAACAACCTGCGCAAAAAAGGATATAGAAAAGTTCGCGTTGACGGGCGCTTTTATTCTGTTGACGACGAGATTAATCTGGATCGTCAAGCTCGTCATTCTGTTGACGTGGTCGTGGACCGTATTAAGCAGTCCGAGTCAACCTATCGATTATTGACCGAAGCCTTAGATGCTGCTTTGAAATTGGGCAAAGGTCAACTTATTGTATTGTGCGAATCAAGCGTCTCAGATGTAGAGCTTAGAGCAAGAGGAAAGAATAAGAAGGACGCCGGAGAGCTTTTTGACGTTAATCTAGTCTCGGAACAGGATCTTGAAACAACATTTGATTTTAGCAATGTCTCTGATGAATTCCAAGGGACGTCTTTAGAAAAGTCCGTAAAAGACGCCCGTCAAGTTGTTGAGGGTTCCGCAAGAGTTGACGACGATGCAGGTAACGTTGATAGTTTAGATTCATCGCTTATTACCTCTTCTGAATCCCATAGCAGACAAGAGGTTGGAACTGAGTCAGAAGAAAGTGTTAAGAAAGATAGTTCGACTGACGTTTCCCTACAATCAGAGAGTGTTGAGGATTTAGAAGCATTTAAACACATTTGGGCTGGAAAAGAATTATATTTTAGCGAGGACTATACCTGTTCTCATTGTGGTTTGAGTTTTGAACGTCCTACCCCACAAATGTTTAGTTTTAACAATGTTCAAGGGATGTGCCAACACTGTCAAGGTTTGGGGGTGATCCATACGTTTGACCCAGCGCTTTTGATCCCTGATCCAACAAAGTCTTTTCAACAAGGATGCATAGTTCCGATAGGGAAATGGCAAGATTTAGGGCGTTGGAAACAGCATATATATCAAGGCGTTATGGACGCTCTTGAAAAAAAATATTCATTGAGCAAAGGTTATGTGCTTGAAACCCCTTGGAATAAACTCGACGAGAGGGTCAAGCAGGGATTGCTTTGGGGAACCGACGAGCTAAAAATTACTTATTCATGGCGCGATGGAGGAAATGGACATAAATGGGTAGGTCTTTTTGAAGGAATTATTCCCAAGATGCTCAAGCAGTATCGTGAAACGAACAATAAGATGCAGCTTTCTGCGATGGAAAGTTATATGAATGTCGTTTTGTGCGGGTACTGTCATGGAGCTCGCCTGAATGAACAGGCGCGTGCTTTTCGTTTGGAGACAAAGTCAGAGGCGACGCTCTTTTCTAAGAAAAAGATCTATTCTCTTCCTGAATTATGTAAGCTTTCGATATCTGATTTATTAGAATTTTTTAGTGAATTAAAACTGACGGATTCTGAGAGAATCATCGCTCGCGACTTGTTGAAGGAAATACGCGGGCGTCTTGGGTTTTTGCTTGACGTCGGACTCAATTATTTATCGTTAGGTCGTTCTGCTCCTACTCTTTCCGGAGGAGAAATGCAGCGCATTCGGTTGGCAGGTCAAATTGGAGGCGGACTTGTCGGCGTTATGTATGTTTTAGACGAACCTTCGATTGGTTTGCATCCGCGCGACAACGAGAGATTAATTCAGACGTTACTCAAGTTAAGGGATTTAGGAAACACTGTCCTGGTCGTAGAACATGACGAAGATACGATGCTGGCTGCTGATTATCTTGTTGATTTTGGACCTGGACCAGGGGCCCATGGAGGTCGTGTAGTTGCTTCTGGAAGTGTTTATGACGTTTTAGCTAATCAAAGTGAAAATAGTTTGACGGCAAAATACCTTATTGGCGAAGAATCTATTGAAATGCCCGTTGAACGTAAAAAACCCGATGGACGATGGTTAAAAGTTTGTGGCGTTACGCATCACAATTTGAAAAACGTTGACATAAAAATACCTCTTGGAGGCGTTGTTTGCATTACGGGCGTTAGTGGAAGCGGCAAGAGTTCCTTTGTTAACGACGTGCTAAAAGAAGTATTAGCTCGCGAATTAAATAGAGCAAACGGCAACCCCGGCGCGTTTAAGTCGATTGACGGCGTTGAGCATCTTAATAAACTGATCTCTATTGACCAAGCCCCTATTGGACGAACGCCACGTTCTAATCCGGCTACCTACATTAAGCTTTTTGACGAGATTAGAAAGCTCTTTTCAGAGACTCCTGAGGCTCGGGCTAAGGGGTTTACTCCTGGTCGTTTTAGTTTTAATGTTGCTGGCGGACGTTGCGAAGCCTGTGAGGGGAACGGATCAACTCGTCTCGAGATGGATTTTCTAGCTGACGTCTGGGCAACATGCTCCATTTGCGGCGGACGCCGATTCAACCAAGAAACGACAGCTATCAAGTACAAGGGATTGTCGATCGATCAAGTTTTGGCGCTCGACGTTGAGACTGCGTTAAAGCATTTTGAAAATATTCCCAAGATTCGTGAGAAGTTACAAACTCTTTACGACGTTGGACTTGGTTATATGAAGTTGGGGCAGCCCTCTCCAACGTTATCTGGCGGAGAAGCACAGCGCGTCAAATTGGCCAAGGAGCTTGTGAAGAAAAGTTCGGGTAAGACGATGTATCTTCTCGACGAACCGACCACGGGTTTGCACTTTGCAGACGTTCGCTTGTTGCTTAAGGTCTTGCATAGCTTTGCTGAGGCAGGAAATACCGTTCTGATCGTTGAACATAATTTGGACGTTATTAAAACTGCTGATTGGGTTATTGACTTGGGACCCGAGGGCGGAGACGCTGGCGGATGGATCGTAGCAGAGGGAACGCCTGAGATGATTATGGATAACCCTCGATCACATACGGGCAAAGCCCTGAGGGATTTCCTTAATAGAGACCGCAAGGCTCTTGTTAAACAAGTTCAACAGAGGGATGTGCAACGTGATACGGGAATAATTGGATCCGACGTAGAAGGACCAATCATAATTCGCGGCGCTTGTGAGCACAATCTGCAGAACATTTCTGTTGAAATTCCTCGTAACAAAACTACCGTTTGTTGCGGACCAAGCGGTAGTGGAAAGTCTTCCTTAGCAATTGACGTTGCTTATGCTGAGGGAAGAAGAAGGTACGTAGAGAGCCTTTCTAGTTACGCTCGTCAATTTCTGGGACAGATACAAAAACCTAAAGTTGAAAAAACGATTGGTATTTCACCGTCTATTGCAATCGAACAGAAAACGACTAGTCGTTCGCCTCGCTCTACAGTGGGAACAGTGACAGAGATCCAGGATTATCTTCGAATTGTATTTGCTCGATTGGGCGTCCCTTATTGTCCGAGTTGCGATTGTCCGATTGGCACGCAGTCAACCGATGAAATTGTCGCGCGAATTATGTTGCAAGACCTTGATGCGCGCGCGTTGCTGACAGCTCCTCTGCGCCTAGAACCAGGGGAAGATTATGATAAATTATGGCAACGATTGCGAATTCAAGGTTTTTCGCGCGTTCGAGTCAACGATGAAACTTATTCCCTTGATTCTCCGCCGGAACTTAGCCGAAAGTCTATTTCCAATGTAGAAGTTGTCGTTGACCGTTTACGTTTAAAGAAAAACCAAGATGAGAACTTGGAACGAAATAGACGCAGTCGTGTTGCCGATAGTGTGGAAACTGCACTTGAGTGGGGAAAAGGCGTTGTTCGCTTGGTTATTGCAGACGATACTAGACCAGAGCGCGACTGGATAGTACAGACAATGAGTCAAAAAAAGTCGTGTGAAAAATGCGGTCGTGCTTTTGAAGTTCTGACGCCCCGACATTTTTCGTTTAATAGCCAGTTAGGATGGTGTCCGCATTGCGAGGGCTTAGGCGTTCATGCAGGCGCTAATCCTTTAAGCTTTATTCGTGATCCGAAGCTTACTCTCGCAGAAGGTGCAATAACACTTTGGTCCGATTTAGAGTCGCCGGTTACCGTTGCAATGATGAGAGCTTTAGCTCGTGAGACTGGGACGCCCCTTGACGTTTCGTTTGAGCGGCTTGACTCACGATTTAGACGGATTATATTCAATGGGACGGGCGAGAGGTGGATTAACGTCTTAGAATGTGATTTGGAAATAGCTCAAAAAGCTCAAAACGCATATGAGCGTGCTAGAGGCGCTTGTGACGGCGTCGAAATAGGATCCAGCAAGGTCGTTTTTCAATACCAATACAAGGGGGTCTATCCCGCAACAGAGGAAGCGGGGAGAGGCGCGCCTTACTATCGACGGCGTCTCGA
>JAQVHZ010000036.1 GCA_028695965.1 Thermoguttaceae bacterium
TCGCGACGAATCATTTCGGATAAAAGCGTTACATCCTTACGAACTTGTTTGCGATGCATTTTTGAACCTCTGATTGTTGGTAACTTAAATTATTTCAATATGTTATATCATAAAAATGATATTGGTAGAGACTTTGGCGACCAATTTTGGGAAAAATGCTGGAAGTTTTGAGAACTTCCCTATATAAGTTTTGACGTCGGCGTTTTTTACAGGTTGGACGTCGCGGCAAAATGTTAGTAAAATGGGCGATTTCAGCAATTTAGCGAGCATAGACAGGCAAAAATTAGGGCTTGATTTCTTGACTCGATTTACGTTATACTCGTCTTAAGGCGCCCTGTGGACGCTTGGATCCTATCGAGACGCCAACGCTCTCCTTTTGAAGAACATTACGAAACAAGGTCGACGCTTATGAACCGCTCCCATACGCATTTTGAACGTTTAGCGCGCATGGCGTCGTTTCTGACGCCATGTCTGGTCGCGGCGGCGCTCTTTTCGTGCGTATGCGCGCCAGGGTGCGGGCGGCGCGCTAAACGTCGGGAAGCGCGGCGGCTGGCGAGGCTGGAACGGCAAAATCAAAACGTTGCGCAGCAGCCGCGTCCCGAGACCAATCCGACGCTGACGCCCGAAGGCCTCTTTCGCGAAATGATTTACGTCTATGCGAACGCCAAGTATTATTCCGACTCAGGATACGTCGAATTTCTCTGCGAAATGGAGCCGACGCGTCAAACGCGCTCTTATCGCATACCGTGTTCCGTCTCGATCGCCAAGCCGAACTATCTGCGCGTCAACTTGGGCGCAAGCAGGCTCCTGAGCGACGGTCAGACGATGCGCGCGGAGATATTAGGAGAGACGTACAAGAACCAGAAACTCGAGACGCCCGCGCCGCTGGTCGTCGCGTCGATCAAAGAGCTTTATCCGGACGCAAGCTTTGCGGAATCGGCTAATTTGGGCGTCCCTTCCAACCTCTTTTGGACCTCCCCGCAGCTCGTCCTGCTCTTTGCAAAAGATCCGAAAAAGACCTTTGTTCCAGAAGGCGCCAAGCTAAAATTGCTCGAGCCGAAGTATCTCCAATTCGACGAAAAAGAAAAGCGGCTCGAATGCGACCGGCTCCAAATCGACGCCGAAGACGGCGCGCGCGTCTTGTGGATCGCGCGCGAAACAAAGACGCTCGTGCGGTGCGAATTGCCGGTCGAACAGACGGCTGCGCCGTTCAACGACGCAAAGATTGTCGCCGCAAGAATTGACTTTCCTATGCAAGTCGTTTCCGATGCGCCTTTTAACAACATCGCCGAATTTGCGCTCAGCGACAAGGGAGCCGACGACAGACTCGTCGAAAAATTCCTGCCGCCGGAACTTTTGCCGCTCAACCGTGTCTTTCCTATTGAGGCGCTTGTTAAATTTCACGCGTCAAGCGAAGACGATCCGGCGCCGCTCGAATCCGGCAAAGCAACCCTGCTCTACTTCTGGCGCGCCGACGACGCAAGTTCGCGCAACTTCAACGCATATCAGGCGTTTGTCGAGGCGACCAACTATTCTTTCGACAGTTCCCGGCTCCAATTTGCGGCGGTCAACGTCGACAAGGAAGAGCCGAGCGAAGAGACGCTTGAACGCTCGATCGTCTCCGGACTGCGCGTTCCGTCGATGCGGCTTGACTCAAACGCCGCGTTAAAAAGCGCTCCGGATTTCCCCGAGATTGAAGCGCCGACGCTCCTGCTGCTCAACGAACAAGGGCTCGTCGTCAAATGCATTCGCGATTCGTTCTCGTTCGTCCAGCTGCAAAAGCTGCTCACGCGCGCGCTTGAAGGGCGCGACGTCAGCTCCGACGACTTCAACGCCTATTACGTCGGCGCGCGCCGATTCATCGAGTTCATCGACGAGTCGGACGCGCGCGACCTCTATCGTTCGGCTGCAGATTTCGCCGACCCAATCTCCGCGCCGACGCGCGCCTTCCCGAAAACCTTTGGCTTGCGCGAATGCTGGCGTTCCGAAGGGCTCTTTTCGCCAATGAACCCGCTCGCCGTCATGAAACCCCTTGCGGACCAAACGACCGAGCCGCTGCCGACGCCCGTCTCCGAAGCGGACGACGAATTCGCTCCCCTTGCCCAAAAGGACCAAACGCCCGACGAATTGGTCGTCGTTCCATGCGACGGCAACGCGCTGGCGCTCCTTTCGACGTCGGGCCAACTCATCCGGAAAACTTCCCCCGTCGCGGCGCAGGGCGAGCCGATCGGATTTGTGCGCTCGATCGACTATGGTTCCGGGAAACGGTATTACGCGGCGTCGGCGAGGAACCAATCGCGCAAGCTGCACCGGTTCGACGAAAACTTCCTCGACCTAGGCTCGCTCGACGTCGGAGGTCTTAGCGGTCTCTTCGTCGGCGACGCGCTCTTTGCGGACGTCGACGACGACGGAACGCCGGAACTAATACTGAGCCTGTTGAGCGATCCCTTTCAGAGTGGCGCGCAGACCAACGGCGTTTACTGCGTCGACATGAAGACGCAAAAGATCCTTTGGAAATACAAGTCGATTTTGTCTCCGCATCAGCTTGGGCTCCTCGTCGATCCGGTTGACGGGCGGCTCCGGCTCTTTGCGACAGACTACGTCGAAGGGAAAGAGAGCGCGCTTGCCGAACTCGATCCCCGCGTCGGCGAAAAGATCGACGAAATACGCGCGACGCCGGGGGATTCGATTTGTTCCTTTGCGGCGAGCGCCAAAACGCCCGTCGGCACGCCAAAGATCGTCGCGATCGTTACTAATCCGGAAACGAACCGCTCGTCGCTCGTTGGAATCGGACCAAACGGTCAAGAAGAATGGAAAATCCCCGTTCCCAACGCGCCGGACACGACGATGCAGCGAATCGCCGCGCTCGACTTGAATTACGACGGTTACGACGAATGGGCGGTCGCCTCGCCCGACGGGGTCGTGCTCTTCTTCGACGCCAAGGGGACGCCGCTCGACTCCTTTCAGTACGGCGAAGAGCTCGCGGGCATATGTTCCGCCAGCTGGGACGGGGAGACTTATTTAATCGTTGCAGATCTAAAGAAAGTTTCCGCATGGAAATTCGAGACGAGGCGTCCGCGCAAAGCTCGTTGAGGACGCAAAGGGTTGATATGACAACAACAAGGACACGCCGTTTTACGCTCTATGCGCTCGTAATGTTTTTGGCGGCGCTCGGTTCGGCGTCAGCGGCCGCCCAAGACCAACAAACTGCGCAAGCGTCGGCAAACGCTCCGCAAAAAAGCTACGTGCTGACCCGGCTTGGCGCTATCAGCGAAGGCGTCTTAATCGACCGGGGAACCTCCTACCTTCTGGAATTCGAAGGGGGCGGCTCGACGATGATCTCGAAAATCGACGCGCTTTTTGTCGGTCCGACGCGCGAATCAGTCTTTCAGTATAAAATGGAACAGACGCGCATGGAAGACGTGAACGAGGTCCTGAAATTGGCCGATTGGGCGAGTCGGCGTCAACTTGGCGCCGAGGCGATCGTGGTCCTGCGCCAGAAATTCGACTCCTCCAAGGATCCTGCGGAGCGACAAGCGCTCCAGCGTAAAATCGACGACTTGGTCCTTGCGGAGTCTTTCCGCGCCGACGCCGCTAAGGCGACTGCTAACCGCGTCTCCAGCGCGCAGCCGGACGCGTCGGTCGACAGGCGTCAAAATCTGGCGCCGGAAGACGCCGAACTCGACGCGTGGAGCAAGCCGATTCCGCTGCCGACCCTCGAGCGATTCAGTCGGAAAGCGCAGCCGATCCTGCAGAAACGATGCTCGAGCGCCGATTGCCACGGACCGGGCGCCGACACGAATTACAGCGTCCGGCCCAGAGCGGTCGGCGCCGCCGCAAGATTCGCGCTCCTGCACAACTTGCGCGAAACGCTCGATTACGTCGAGTTCGACGACTTCGAACAAAGTCCGATTCTGAATCATCCGGAAGTTCTCAACGCAAAAGGAGAACGCGTCTATCCCTTTGGAGACGACCGCAGTTCGCTGAGGGACTGCGAGAATTTCGTCGAATGGCTGAACTCGCTCAAGACGGAAACGGTCTTGGCGGACCATGCCAAAACGACGAAACGCGAACGGGGAGGGCCGAGACTGCGTCAAGGCGCCTCGTCGCGATACGACGTCGTCGAACGACCGGCCGCAGCAGACCAAGGAACGGCGACGCAGTATCCGGAAAGCGAATCGTTTTCGACGCTCTTTGAATCGGACGAGAACTCCGGCGCGTCTAACGGAACGTTCGGATTCGGAATCTCGGCAGAAGCGCAAAAATATATGCCCAAGCCGGAAGACGACCCCAATTCGCAAGAGGCGATTCTGCAGCGCGTCGGAATGAGGCCGCAAAAGACCTATCGGGACGACTACGACCCCGAGATCTTTAACGATCGATACCACAACAATTCGACGCCGCGATAAAAACGACGCCGCTGATTGCGCGGCGCTAATCCAGCCGAAAATAGAACGTCAACCTTGCCCCAAAGTCAACATATAGGAAAGAAACGCTATCGTCATGAGCAGATCAAACAAGCCGCGCGCTCGCGCAGTTTATCTATCGTCGTTAAGTCTCTTTGCGACGCTCGTCGTGTTCCTAGCGTGCGCGCCGAGCGCCTTCGCGCAGCGACCGGGGACCATCGAAGGTCATCCGATCCCGACGCCCCGTTATTACAACGGAATTCGATACCTTGAGTCGGGCGATTTCACGACCGCTGCGAGATTCTACACTCAAGAACTTAGAACCGCCTTCCGAATCGGGGCGGCGCACTGGCTCGATTCTATCTGTTACTACGCGATGATCGGCGAATCGTACTACCAGGCGGGCGACCTGGAGACCGCGCTCGACAACTATAACGCGGCGCTCGCGATCGCGATGGCGTATCCGAACTGGATGGCGCGCGTTACGTACATCGGGGGCGTCTCGACTGTGGCTAAACCGGCAGCGCCCTGGGGAGCCAGCCGACGTCCCGTCCCGATCGGGGTCTTTCCGAGCAAAGCGACGATCGTCGTCGGGGACAAAATCACCGAAGAACGGCTGAAACAAGGGGGCATGATCACTGAACAAAAGGCGATCCCGATCGACCCAAGCGAGATCCTGCGCTGCACGGCGCTCTCGATCCGACGACGCGCGGAAATCCTCGGTCCTATTGCGCCGTTCGATCCCATCAGCCATCAGATCGTCGAAACGTTCCGAGTGCGCGCCGTCGCGCCAAACCACTGGTCAATTACGTGGCTCGACGTCATCTGGGGCCTTGCGCTCTCAGAAAGCGGCAAAGACGCCAGCGCAGTTACCGCGCTTACCAACGCGCTCCTGATGGGCGGCGCGTACGACCATACGCTCACGGGAACCGCGCTCTTTGAACTTGGCAACTTGTACATGAAGTCGGGCAAGGTCCGCGAAGCGGCGCAGTGCTATTACGAGGCGTCGATTTCCGCATACAATTTCGGCGACAACTTGCTCGTCGAAGAATCGATCCGCAATTTCTCCAACGCCGCCAAAGCGTTAGGAAGGAAAGGCGGAAGCGCGGTCGTCAACGCCGCGTATCGTTGGGCGAAACAGCTGAAAAACACCCAAACGCTCACGTCGTCGTTCGGTTTGGAACTTGTCGAAGACTTTATCTATCAAGGCAAATTGGACCTGGCGACCAGCGGACTCGGCGCGGTCGACAAAACGATGCGCGCGACCGCCGGTCAAGGACTGCGGACGAGCCGAGCCGCCGATCGCTGGAACTACTTAAACGCCCTGCTCTTCTACGCTAACGGGGCTGTTCCTGAAGGCGACGCCGCGCTCGCCAAGGTCGTCGAAGGCTCGAAAGTGCGCTCGCCATGGGCGACCCAGCTCCTGCGACTCGACAACTACGTTAAGGCGGGCTTATCCTCAACAGGCGCGCTCACTCCGCGAAACGCCGCCGATCTGTACGAGTATCTGCTACGCGAACCGACCGTCGTCGACTGGGCGTTCAGGCCGACCGAAGCGCTCTCGATCCAAATGATCGCGCCCTCGTCGTCGTACGAACGCTGGTTCTGCATCTTGATGGATCGCGATTTGAAAAACAAAGCGTTTGAAGTCGCCGAGCGCGTAAGGCGCGAACGGTTCTTCAGGACGCAGACGTTCGGCGGACGCCTGCTCTCGCTGCGCTATATCCTGACGGCGGACGCGGCGCTCACGACCCCGTCGATTCGCAACGCGCGTCAAGCGCTTATCTATGAGTATCCCGCGTTTGCGGAAACGGTTCAAGCGTCGGCGGTCCTCGTCGAGGAGCTCAATTCGCTCCCGACCGTCCCGCCCAACGGAGAAATTCAGGCTCGGCAAGTCTCGCTCTTTGCGCGTCTTGCAGAAGTCTCGGCGACCCAAGAGGCCCTCATGCGGTTCATCGCCGCGGGCCGCACGCGCATACCATATGTCTTTCCGCCCGTCTACACAGCGGAAGACGTCCAGAAACGCCTGCCCCCCGACACGGCCGTCCTGGCGTTCTTAGACGCCGAAGGGGAAACCTTTGGATTCATGATCGGCAAGGAGAACCTCGACGCGTGGCGTATCGGCGCGACCAGCCGACTTGGCGCCGCCGTTGGAACCTTCCTCAGGACGATCGGCAACAGCGAAGGCACGCGCCAAGTGGAAGCGGCCGCGCTGGCTGAGGCAAATTGGAAATCGCAGGGCGCAAAGATGCGCGAGATTGTGCTCGGAGCCCAAGACGTCGACGCCGACCGGTTCAATATAGTGTTCTCAAAACTGGTCGTTGTTCCCGATTCCGTACTCTGGTACCTGCCCTTCGAGGCGCTATGCTTGCCCGCAATGGCGTCGACGGTCGAAGAGGTCGGCGAATCGGACGAAGAAGAGGCGCCTGAGGGAGAGCTCGACCAAGCGTCAGCGCCGCAAGACGCGGCGTCGGCGAACGAACAGGACGCGGACGTCAGCGCCGAAGAAGAGGACGACCTCGATTCCGCGTATCGCGTCGACGACTCGGAACTTCCGGAAGACGCAGACGAAGAAATTGAAGAAGAACTGCTCGAAGAAGAACCGATCGAAGAGGAGATACTCGACGAAGAGCTTGCTGACGAGGAACTGACCGACGAAGCCGAGCCGGTCAAGCGCAAGAGCCGCTCGACGCGTCTGCGCGAAGAGCTTGAAGCGTACGAAGCGACGCTCATTCCGATGATTCAAGCGTCCGAGCTCTCGATTCGCTATTCGGCGACCGTCAGCTTGGCGCTCCCGAACGCATTGGGGCGCAACGCGTTTGTCGAAACGACGATCGCCGTCGGCTCGACCTATCCCAGGGAGCCCGTCGAACGCGTCGACGCGGCGGTCGACCGATTTGCCGCCGCCGTCTCTAAGACGGAACCGTTCCGAGTCGGCTCGCTCGATATTCCCGGCGCTCTTTATGCCTCCCGTCTCAAGCGGCTCGTCGTCTTCGACGAAATCGTCGCCAACACGTGGAACTGGGCGCCATTCGTGCCCGGTAAAGCGCGCGGCGGACACTCCGCTTCCGACTGGATCGCCTCGCCGTGGGGCGCGCCTCGGCTCTATGTCGCTCCGGCGCTCCGCACGCGCGCGGAAGACGCGCTGAAAAATGGAGGCGACGGCTCCGAACTCTTCCTGCCAATCCTGGCGATGCAGGCGAGCGGCGCCGACGGCATGCTCCTTAGCCGCTGGCGGACCGGCGGTCGTTCGGCGTACGACTTAACGACCGATTTCGTCAAGAATTACGAATCGGAACCGTCGGCAGACGCGTGGAAACACGCCGCGCTCCAATTGATGAAGCGCGACGTCGTGGTTGACGAAGAACCGCGCTTGCGCAAATTGGGACGCAACGAAGAGATCCCGAAGTACGATTCTCCGTTCTGGTGGGCGGGGTATATGCTGATCGATTCCGGCGAAGCGGTTCGCGCTGAAGAACTTGACGTCCTCGACGAAGACGCAATAAAGAAAGCGGAAGCGGAAAAAGCGCTTCTTGAAGACGGCGGAGAAGAAGAGGGCGTCCCGGCTGTTCCGGACGGCGAGACCGACGAAGAGCCTGGAGCTCAAACTGGCGAAGGGGCCGAAGAAACTGGCGCGGACGAGGAAGGCGTGGTGATTCCGATTATTGTCGATAAAACGGGCCAGGGAGACGAAGGAGACGACTCCGCCGAAATCGACAGACCGTTGAATCTCGGACCGCAAATTCTCGACGACGACGCCCTTGCCACCCAAGACGAAGAAGGAGACGACTTCTTTGCCGTTGACGAAGAAGACGAGCCCGGCGCTCCGGAAGAAGAACCCGGCGAAGAAGAGCAAGGCGAAGAAGAAGCTTCGCCTGAGGCGGCGGAAGAAGAACCGAGCGCGTCAGCCGACGAGCCGAAAGTTCAAGAGAAGGACGCGCCCAAAGCGGAAGTTAAGCCGCGCGCTAAGGCGGAAGTCAAGCCGAAAGACGATTCCAGCAAAGAAGGAGGTTCAAGCGAACCGAAATCGAAGACTGGGAAAGTCAGCCTGAAGCCCAAGAGCGAGTAATCGCTAGGACTTCTGCCGATATATCAAAGGGCGCCGCTCTACTTGTAGGAACGGCGCCCTTTTTCAATCGAATATCCAACGGTTATTGAGAGCAACAATCACAGCTTCTTCATGTACTTTTCTAATTCTGCGCTGAATTCTGAAATATCGCCGAAAAACTCAACGAAATCGTTGATTTTTTCTTCTTCTGGATACTCGGCAAAGGGCCTTTTTGAGGCAATGAGCTTGAGATACGCCGCTAATTCTTTCGGTCGCTTCCGGTAACAGTAGTAGAAGATCGCCCATGACGCAGCGTAACCTTGCTCGTCAAGAACGTCGGTTACAAGCGCCTTGCGGACAATGGCGCTGCTGCTGGCGTATTCTTGCGCATATTTGCGCAGGGCGTTGAGATAATGCCTGCTGACCGGAAAGACGTTGCGGAACCTCCAGCCGAGGGGCGCCTCCGGCGTCGCCGGTTCGAAAGTCGCCGCCATGCCTTCGACAACCCAGTCGGGCGCGCGAAAAGCGGTCGAAAAGACGCCGTAGTTAAAGCAGAGTTGATGCGTCGTCTCATGGACGAGCGTCCTTATGTTCGACTCGGCGTTCTTACGCAACTTGACCTCGCGCGCTTCTAAGTTGATTCGCTTGCGCGAATAGCTGCGGTTCTCTGTCGTTGACGCAACGTTATCCGAGCGAAACGCTTCAACTCCAGTGTGGTCGTAGACGATCGAACGATTCAAACGATGATGATAAAATCCGGATACTGTTCGTTTCAAGTTCATATAGTCCGGACCGCGCAGCACGGCCGCGTATGCGTCAAATTCTTCACGCGTTGCGAAGACGACGACCGTCATCGGTTCCGTAAGTTCGTCGACTTCTAGTCCGATTTTATCAACGAATTTATCAAACGCTTTGGCAACCTCTTCAAGAAGGACAGAAATCCATTCTAAATAGACGTCAGAGACGTTGTAAACGAAAATATATCGCTCAGAAACCTTAACGCGCGCTGTCGGCTCCGAGCCTATCTCTTTTAGGAACGCGTTGAACTCTTTACACAGCGCGTCAGCAGTCGTCTTGAGATGTTGCTCGTCCCAAGACGACTCGTGAGCGTCCTCCGCCGCGCTCCTTTCCGGCGCCGAATAGACTAACCTGTCATTTCCCGGCGTCGACGTCAAAAACAAGACCAGCGCCGCGACTAACGCTATGACGCGCCTAGACTTCGCCATCTAGCTAAACCTGCGATTTCTGTAAAAAGCTCAATTCCCCGGGAAGAGCGCTTGGAGCTCTTGCTCAAGCTCCTCGCCTTGAACGCCGACCGCCAGCGCCCTGCCGTCTTTGCCGACAAGGATCGCTTTCGGCAGCGAGTAGACGTCGTAACGCTCGGACATATCCTCATAGTTGTTCGCTTCGCAAGAGAGACTTTGGGACAAGATCGGCCATTCGAGCTTACGCTTGGCGACAAAGTCCTTGAGCGTGTCGACGTCGTCGTCGAGGGAGTAGCCGACAAATTCAAGCCCTGCGTCGTGATACTTGGCATAGAGCGCGATCAGGCGCTCCACTTCCTCGACCGACGTCCTGCTCCACGACGCCCAGAAATTCACTAACACGTATTTTCCGGCATACTTGCTCCAATTGAAAACTTCTCCGTTGATCGTAAGCCCTTCAATGGCGATCGTCAGCTTTTCCGGTTCCTCAGATTCCGGGAAGATCGGCTTGGGCGCCGATAAGTCGGGCTCAGACTCCGGGAAGATCGGCTCGGGCGGATTGTCCGGTTTCACGTCCTCCTCTTCTTTGGGGTCCTCTTCAAGCTTATCTTTTACGTCAGGCTGTTTTTCCGGCTCCTTTCCGCCGTTATCGTTTGGAACGTCGTCTTTTTCTGCGTCGGGCTCCTTTTTGTTATCTTCGTCTTTCTTCCCGTTTTCCGTCTTCTTTCCTTTTTTATTCTTGTTCTCGACCGTCATAAAAGAATCAGGATTCTTTTCGAGCTCGTCGACGAACGCGCAAAGTTCGGCGTACAATTTGTCGTATTCGTCCGTGAAGCACGCGGCAAATTCAAGGGCGCGGTCGGCGACGGGATAAGATTCTCGCGGCTGCATTCCGGCGGTCTCATAAAGGTAGCGCGCTAAACGATTAGGGTATTTTTTATACAGGTACGAGAAGAGCGCCCAAGAAATCTCATAGGAGCCGGGAACGTCTCCGTTGATCGTCTCCGAGGTAATAATTTTATACAGGGCGTTTTCCTTCGTCGATTTTACATAGCGCTGAAACTCGGCGATGCGGCTCTTGTTCGGTCCAAAATCGACTGTTACGTTCCAGCCGCCGTCTTCAATTTCCCCAACCGGAGCCTCAAACAGCATCGCCAACCCTTCAAGCGCCCATGTCGGATTCTTGCCCGTCCGGCTGAACAAGCCGCGATTATACGAAACCATGTGAGTCGTTTCGTGAACGATCGCCGAAAGGGTCTCCATTCCTTTCGGCTGCGTCAGAATTTCCGTCGCTACTTCTTCAAGGGAACGCTTCGCCGCAGGATCCTCGACTGGTTTAGAGCCTATCCCCGTCATATCGTAGAGCGCGATGCGGTTCTTTTCCGACGCGTAGAACCCTATCGGCTTATTCTTTAGGGACGCGTATTCGGTAAAATTCTTTTTCGCATAGTCTTCGTAGTCCTGCTGATGGGCGTAAATGAAGACGATCATCGGCGCGGTCAACTCAATTTGACCAAGGCCGGAGTTATAGACGAATTTCTCGTACGTCGTTTCGACTCGCTCGCAGATGAGCGCGACCCATTGCGCAAAATGGTCGTTCGTGTCGTAAATGAAGATAAAATGGTCGGTAGCGGCAAATCGGGCGCGAGGACCGAACTCGTCGAGCGCCTTCAAAATCGTCTCTTCGAGCCGATCTTGTTCCTTTTGCGTCTGAACCGGCCGACTCTCTTCAAAATCTTGGTACGTCGGCGTCATCATCTCCGCCAAACGCTTGTACGATTCCGAGACTTTGGGCGTCGGCGGGGCGGGCGCTGTCGGCGCTTTCGGAACAGGGACCGAAGGAATGCTCGGAACCTTGACTTGGCCCGTCAGCGCCGCCGAGAGAAAAGAAATTCCCTCCGCTTCCGACGTCGGCAAAAGAGCCGCTAGGAACAAAAAAACGATCAACGTAACGCGCATCTGTCCGCCTGTGTCTTCTAAGTTGTCAATCGCCAAGCGTAATCCCGCCGATAGAAACGCGCCCTGCCAAGAGGCGCGTCCATCGAGTCGATTACAGTCTCCTAATGAATCTCATCAGGCTGGAGGTCAATTTCTCCCAGTCGTCGCCAAAATATTTCTCAAAGTCGGCGACGCGCTCTTCGGGCGAGTAGACCGTATAAGGAGGCTTGTTCGCAACTTCCAGCATATATTTCGAAAGTTCTTTCGGGCGCTTCTTATGAAGGTAATAGAAAAGGGCCCACGACGTCGCGTACGAGCCTTGTAGGTCGACCATGAACTTATCTTGCCGAACGAGGTCGCGCAACGGGTCTTTTTGCAGCGTCTTGCTTGCAAACTCTCTGAAAAAAGCAAGTTGGCGTTCGTTCGTCGGAAAGACGGTCCGGTATTCCCAGCCCCCTTGCGACGTTTTCCCGCTAGGCGTTTCAAAGAGCGTCGCCAGCCCTTCGACCGCCCAAAGCGCAAAAGGTCCGGTTCGGCGGAAAAGACCGCGATTATACGAGATCTGGTGCGTCGCCTCATGCACGATCGTCGCCACGTTGAACGCCGCGTTCGGTCGGGAAAGATATTCTTTCGTTTCAAGATAGGTTCGGCGGCGCCGGGTCAACGCGCCCTCCGTGCCTTCCGTTTCCGAAAGGTCGTAGAGGACGACTCGGTTCGTTTCCATATTGTAATAGGCGGCGATTTTATCGGCGCCGGGCGTCTCCTTAGACGCATAACGAACAAATTCGGCTTGCGTCGCGAAGATAACGACGACCATCGGTTCGAGCCGCTCGGGCAAGTCGAGCCCGTTTTTACTCGCGTACTTTTGGAACCCGTCCGCAAGACTCTCGAAGAGACGCGCGCACCATTCGGCGTATCCGTCCGAAGAATCGTAGACGAAAATGTACTGATCGGTCGTCTTGGTCGAGAAGTCGCCCCCGAACTCCTCTAAGAGCCGTTCTTCATTCGCCCTGCGTAGCTCGCCAAGGGTCGTGTCGGGCGCGTCTTCGATCGACTCGATCGCTTCGCCGGGGATCGCGCGCATAAAGCCGTATTCGTCTTCGAGCGAGTATCGTCCCGCCCCAGACGCCGTGCGATAATCGGCGATCTCGCGGCCTATTATCTCGCGTTCGAGCGACGCGGCGGCTTGTTTCCCTTCCGGCTTGGCAGCCGAAGCGTCCGCGGTAATTCTGACCAGCTTGCGTCCAACGATCGGCGCGTCGTCAGAGCGATCGACGCGCGTCTTCGCAGCGCTTGCCGGAGCCGCTTTTTCCGAAGAGCTAGGCGTTTCCTCTACTTGGGCATACCCCGTCCGCGTCAAGATCAACGCTAGACCGAGCGCGGCCGCCCCCAATATCAATAACGTTTTCCTCATAGGATTCCATCTGCAGCGTCTGTAATCTCATTCATGACAGGCGCGTCGACGCCAAAAAACACAAAATGTTCCCCGACGATCGCCTCGTTTAATATGATACAAAATCGCGCGCAAAAGTTCAAGCTGTCATAAAGAAAACAACGGCTCTTTTTTATCAAAAGCGTTCTGCGCGACGCTCGGCGCCCCTTGGGGCGACGCGCAAAAAAAGTAAAATAACGCAACAGACGCCGCGCGCTGGCGGCGCGAGAACGAGGAGAACGCGATGTGCGGAATTTGCGGGGCCGTGTGGACTTCGGCGCAAAAACAAGTCGACTTAGAGACGCTGAATCGAGCGACGAACGCGTTGACCAAACGCGGTCCCGACGATTGCAGCGTAATGTGCGTTCCGCTGGACCAGGGCGTTCCGCTTGAAGAAAAAGGCGTCGGGCTCGGCCATCGCCGCTTGGCGATTATCGATCTATCCAGCGCAGGGCGTCAGCCTTTTGTCAACGACGCCCAAACCGTCTACATGACGTTCAACGGGGAGATCTACAACTACGTCGAAATTCGCGAGGAGCTCAAGCGCCGCGGCAGGACGTTCCGCACGGAGACGGACGTCGAAGTTCTCATGAAGCTCTATGAGGAATATGGCGTCGATTGTCTGCCAAAACTCAACGGTATGTTCGCGCTTGCCATTTGGGACGCGCGTGAGAGACGGCTCCTGCTCGCTCGAGACCGTATCGGTAAAAAGCCGCTCGTCTATCGGCTCGAATCGGACCGCCTGCTCTTTGCAAGCGAGCTGAAAGCGCTGAAAGAATTTCCCAATATGCCGCGCGAAATCGACCTCGTCGCGCTGCGGCAATACTTTACGTACCAATACGTCCCGCATCCGCGCACAATCTATCGAGGCGTCTCGAAACTGCCCCCTGCGTCCTATCTGCTCTGGCAAGAAGGCGCCGAACCGAAAATCGAACGCTATTGGCGCCTCGAAGACGTCGGAAATTTCAGCGATCGCTTCCCGCCAACCGACGAGGACGTCGACCGGCTTACCCAGTCTGGCGCGCTTGGAGCCGCCGCTTTTGGAGAGCGCTTTAACGACGTCAATCCCTTGTTTTACGCTCGGTCTTTTGAAGAGACGAAAGCCGAACTGCGGCGTCGGCTCGAAGACGCCGTCCGGCTCCGGATGCGCTGCGACGTCCCCTTCGGCGCTTTTCTCTCCGGGGGAATCGATTCCACCATCGTCGTCGGGCTCATGCGGAAATTCTCGTCGAGCAAGATCCGGACCTTTTCTATTGGATTCTCCCAAAAAGAATTCGACGAAACCCCTTTTGCCAGAAGAACGGCGGAGCGTTTCGGCGTCGACCACGAGGAATTTTTCGTCGAGCCGGACGCGGAAGCGATCTTGCCCTCGCTCGCGGCGCAATACGACGAACCATTTGCCGACAGCTCCGCGATCCCGACCTGGTATCTGTGCGAAATGACGCGGCGCGAAGTTACCGTCGCGCTTGGCGGGGACGGCGGCGACGAGCTCTTCTGCGGATATGATCGCTACAAGGCGGTCAAACTTTCGCAATACCTCGAACGTCTTCCTCGCGCGCTGCGACGGTTCTTGGCCGGACCGGTCCGAAATATGCTTCCGAACTCGGTCGTTCAGCGGTCCGTTTGGCGCCGAGGACGACGGTTCCTGGAAACGCTCGGGATGGACGCGCTCGAACAGTACCTGCAATGGATCGCGATTTTCAACCGCTCGCGGCTCGACGCGCTCTTGAGCGACGACTATTGGTCGGCGTGTCCGGAGGACGAGACGTGGGACTGCTGCGATTTCCTGCGCGACGCTTTCGTGAAGTTCGACCGGCGCGACCTCACAACCGCAATTTCGTTCGTCGACGTCCTGACCTACCTGCCCTGCGATATTATGACGAAAGTCGATATCGCGTCGATGCGCAGCTCGCTCGAAACGCGCGCGCCGCTCCTCGATCCGAACGTCCTTGAGCTCGCGCTCCAAATTCCGCTCGACTATAAGCTAAAAGGCAAGCGCGGCAAGCACATCCTGCGCGAAGCCTGCGCCGACCTTATCCCGGCGGAGATCGACGCGCGCCCGAAGACGGGGTTCGGCGTCCCGCTCGACGCGTGGTTCCGAGGCCCGCTCAATAAGACGCTACGCGAGACGCTCCTCGATCCGTCGACGAAACGCGCGCCCTACTTCAACGCCGACTTTGTCGAGCGCTTGATTCGCGAACATGAGGAATCTCAGTTCGATCATTCGGCGCGTCTGTGGACCCTGCTCGTCTTCAGATTGTGGGAATCTCAGCAATAATAGGAGCGCTTAATATTCCGTTTTTTCCAGAAAAGCTAATTTTTCTAAACCGCAGTCGACGATAATGAAGACGAACCGGCGTATAGTATGCTCATGGAGGAGCTGCGGTCGGTTTGGCAGAAGACCGTAGTACGTGGGTAAAATACGGAGACAAGCGCCAATGGCGGAATTTAGAGAGAACAAGGACGTTCGCAGGCCGTTTTTAACGACGCCGGATTCGCGCGTCTTCTTTCCGGCGTCGACGATCGAAAAGGCGCGCCGGACCGCCGCTCGTTGTCTTCGCAGGGGAGAGGGGATCGCGCTCGTCGTGGGCGCGACAGGAACGGGCAAAACGCTCTTAGCGCGGACGCTCGCCTCGGAATTTGAACCGAATAATCTAGTCTCGGTCGTCTCTATTTCTCGTAAAATGGACGTGAAATCGTTCCTGCAGCAGTTCATGTTCGGCTTGCGCCAGTCGTTTGGCGGAAGCGATGAAACGGAAATGCGGATCATCACGCTCGATCACCTCGAACGAGCGCCGCAGAAACGCTGCGTCTTGCTCGTCGACGACGCGCACAATCTCTCGCTGCGCGTCTTCGACGAAATACGAGTCCTCATCGATCAGACGGCGGCGTTCTCGAAGCAGCTCTCCGTCGGCTTATTCGGCGCCAACGCGCTGGAAGATCGTCTCAATCTTCCAATTCTTTATCCTTTTGAGCAGCGAATCGCCGCGCGCGCCTACCTGGACGTCTTTACGCGCGACGAGACGTGTAAATATATTGATCGCGAACTATCGCGCGCGCGCGTTGGCGCCGTCTTTACCAAAGACGCAAAATATGAAGTTGCAGAGCTCAGTTCCGGCGTCCCGCGCGTCGTTGCGCAGCTGTGCGACCGCGCGTTATTCTTAGCGTCGGACGGGCAGCTCGAAGCGCTCGACGACGTCGACGATTCCGTTGAGCCAAAGACAAAAAAAGCGAGAAAAATCACCTCGTCCATAACGATCGACGTCTCGGAAATCGAGCGCGCGTGGAACAATTTGCAGAATATTCAAAGCGCTTCGGAAGAAACCGCGCCGATTGTCGACGATTCGTCGCCTGTCGTCGAATTTGGCCTGCTCGTCGACGATGAAGACGACGAAGAAGGCGTCGCGCAAAGCGCCGAAGAACCGACCGAGTCGGTTGAAACGGTCGAACCAACTTCCGAACTGCCCGAAGCGGAAGATGAGGAAGACGCCGAACCCGAAGAACTAAAAGAACGCGCCGTCGACTGGGAAGTGGTGCGGTACGGGAATTTTGAGTCGACGATAAGCTCAAATCAACAAGAACCGGACGTCGAAGAAGCCGACGAGGAAACGGAAGTCGACGAAACGGCGGCTGCAAAAGAAGCCGACGACGTCGTCGAGGAAGAAACAGAAGAGGAAGAAAGGGAAGAACGCGGCGTCGTACGGGACGCGGCGCCGACGCCGATGACCCACGAAGAACGACGTTCCGAAGCGAAGCGCGCGTTTTGGAACCAAGACGAGACGACCGTCTTTATCGCAAGTCTCGGGACGGAGCACAAAGAAAAAGAGCCGAGCGACAGACAATTCGAAGAAGCGGAAGAGCCGAGCAGTTATGAAATTGACGAAGCGCTCGACGCGAGACTGCGCGAGAAATTCGGGTTCTCCGCCGAGTCCGCCGAGTCGGAGCCGGAAGACCGAGCCGAGGGAAAAGCGCCGACCGGTTCTTTTGACGTCTACCACAACGGCATGAAATTTGAAGTGCGTGAAAAATCCGAACTGACCGACGTGCAAATAACGGCGTTCAACCACTCGCTCTCGCGTTTCGCGTCCCCGACCGACGAGCCGTCGGAATTGTCGTCAAAGCTCTCTGCAAAGTCGAACGAACTCTTCAATCAGCCGAACAAAAAAGCACGATACGAATTCGACGCCTCCATCGAGCTCAATCCTCGCAACGCAAGCACAGCTTTCGTCGAGAATCCCAAGAAGTCGACGCGCCGACCGATCGTCGACGGGGACGACGGCTCAAAAGAATATCGGGAGTTCAATAAGTTCGACGCTGAAGACGCCTCAAGACTGGCGGCCGACGAATCGAAGATCGATCCGCGTTACGCCGCCAAGCCGGAGCCGGGGGAAACGGAGCCCTCACTTGCCGACCGCGCGTATAGCCAAATTGTCGCCGCGACCCAACGCGCAAATTTGCCCGAGCAAGACTCGAACAAGCAGAACGCAAGCGATAGGTATCTGACCGAGCTCGACCTGCTCGAAAAGGAAATCGAAGAAGAAGCGAATTTGATCCGCCGCATCCGTCATATCCATGAACAAATACGCTCCGTCTTGGCAAACGACCTGCGAGGCGGAGAAATCGTCGACGAGGAAGAAGACGACGAATAAACTCCTTTTTGTTCTCAAATGGAAAACGGAACGTCCGTCATTGCGACAGGCGTTCCGTTTTTTTAATCTTAGCGAAATAACAGCGTTCAGAACGTTGCGACGACGTCATAATCGCCGCTCTCTTCTGCTTGAACGCCGACCGCCAACACTTTGCCGTCCGCTTCGAGCGCCGCGTCGACGTCGGCGTTCGATTCCGCTTTCGAGAATTGGAACCCTTCCGGGACGCGGAAACGCAGCGTCGTCTTATTCTTAGCGACGAGCGTAACTTTCGCTTCGAGACGCTTTGCGTCTTCGTTCCAACTCAAGTCTTTTAGGTCGACGCCCCCTTGCGAAACGTGGCGGTCGCTCGACAGGAACTGCGGTCTGTCTTGAACGCGGTGAACGGCAAGGAGCCTGACGGCATGCGCGGGCACAGCCATTTCGACGCGCGCGTCTATTTCTCCAAGGTACTGGTTCGTCCAGAACTCATAGGCGCAGTATTGGCCCGGCGGAAGGCCGAGCTCCGCCAAATCGGCGCCGATCGTCGCGTCTTCTTCCGTCCAGTTAAAGAGCGCCACGACGTCCCAGGTTCCGAAGTCGCGTCCGATTCTGAGATCCCAGACCGGCAGGTACGAGAAATACGGATAGAGCGCGCCCGGGTGAACGTCGCAGACCGGCAGCGTCTGCTGCAGAAGCCGCATACGTTCCGGGGGCAGTTCGCCGAGCTTATCGCCAAAGAAGGTCAGCTGGCCGGGCAAGGCGACGACCGTGGTCGTTACGCGCGCTTCTTCGATGGTAAGCGCCTCGTTGACAAGCAGATTGTCCGGATCCGAGAAGAAAACGATGTTGTTGACGAAGACTTGATTGAGCGTGCGGCCCGCCTGCTGCACAAGGTTCGCCCATTTGACGGGCTGGTTCGGATGAACAATATCCGCGCCAGTGCGCGCCGCGTCGGCGTACATCGCCTCGGGGCCCGTGAAGTGACCTTGGCAAGCGAGGAAGATACGATCCTCGCCAATTCCTTCTCGGAACGCTTTCACACAGCGTTCGAAGGGCGCGACGACAGTCGGATCTTTAAAGGCGGCGCGGACTTCCGACCGCTCGAAGAAGTGCGCGCAGTAGCCGCTGCCCGAGCCGGACATACCGTCGATCTTGAAAAATTCGTATCCCCATTCGTGCGAGAAGACGTCGTGGATATGGCAAATCCAGTCGATCACTTCGTCGTTTGACGGGTCGATCGTATAGACGCCGTTCCAGGTGCGCATCGGGACGCCGTTTTCATCGTGCAGAAACCAGTCTTTGTGCGCTTCGTAGAACTCCTTGGAGCCGGTTCCAAAGGGCGCGGTCCACAAGCCCGGCTTGAATCCGAGCGCGCGGATATCGTCCGCAAGCTGCTTCATCCCTTTCGGGAACTGCTTTTCGTTCACTTCCAGACCAAGGTTGTAGAAACCGGAGACCGGAAGCCGATCCGAATTGCCCTGCCAGCTTTCGATATTCCAAATCTCGCAGCCGAACGGCTGGAGGAACTCTTTGCCGATTCTCGCTTCTGCTAAGTTGTCTTCGGCGGTCGCCGTGTCGAAATAGGTGTTCCAAGAGAGCCAGCCGGTCGGCGCGGTCGGACAACGCTCGCGGTCGATCGGGCTGTAATGCGGAACCCAGCGCTTTTGGAAATAGTTCTTGTCGAGCTCGACGGCAAAAGACGCTTCCGACGCTTCTTCGATCCGACCGGACGCTTCAAATTGATATTTGCCGGGCGTCTGCGTGTTGGCGATCAAAAAATTCGCGGCGGTAAAGCGAAGCGCAAGATCTTCTTCGCGCGCGAACAACGAATCGAAAGAACTCGAGTCGGCTTTGCCCGAGACGAGCGGCAAGACCCGCTCCCCCGCTTGAGGATAGGTTCGGCACGGAAACGATTCTTCACGAAAAGAGACTTGACCTCGATAGGTCAGCGTCCCATTGTAGAATTGACGGGTTCGGTGGTAGACGAGCGCGTCAAGGCGGTCCCCCTGCGTATTGAAGGTAAGATACCCTTGCGTCTCATTATTGACGTCGACGAGCGCCAAACGAGTATTCACCCCGTCGCGGGGAAGACAGACGCGCCAAGCCTGGTCGCCAACGACAAAAGAAAGTTCGCCGGAGAGCTCGATCGCGCTTTCGGCATGGGTTAAAGTGAGAACCTGCGCGTCCTCGTTAAATTGCGCTGTCCACGCGCCTAGCGCGAGGATAAACGCCGCTGCGACTGTCTCCATATCTGCGTGTCTCCTGTTGAGGAAAGAAAAAGCAACAAACGACTGAACCCAATTATAACACGTCGGCGCAGAGTATGCAAAGAAAATGCAATTTATCAAATTGTCGGTGCGAAACGCGCGTGAGGACGCTGCATAACAAGGAAACAGCGGCTCATTCGGAATCGCGCTCGGACGCGTCTTCGGCAGGAGCGCTTTCAGGCGCTTCGTCCGGCTTCGCTTCCTTTTTCTTTTCCGGCTCGTTCGATTCCATAATGACCGCAATCTTGTCGGCTTCCGGATCTTCGCGGACAGGAACGAGAATCTTCGTCGCGCCGACATAGACGCGGCACGCGGGACCGCCGGGCGCCGAGGAATATTTCTCAGGATTCGAGAAGCGCAAGCTGAGCGCGCCAGCCGTCTGGATATACGACTCGAGTTTCTCCGATATTTCCGGATTCTCGACGCCGAATTCAGGCGCTTCGTCCGTCACGAGCAACACGCTCGCGCCCATATAGTTGTCCGGAGAGAGCAAGACGCAGCGCGACCGCGCGGGGTCGGCGAAAAGGGCGTCGAGCGCTTGGCAGTCGGTCAGTCGGCGCCCGACGACGCAATAGGCGTTTTCGTCGATACGGAGCCGCCTGCCCCACGCAAGCGCTTTGGCGTCCCAGATCGTCGGGTTCTCTTTGTGCTTCAACATATCGCGAACGCGAGGCGCGTACGAATTCTCACAAAGAACGCACCCTGTCGACGGCTGAGGGATCGTCTTCAGTCCAAACGCTTGGCGCGCATAAGCGACGAGCTTCGTCCTGCTGCGGCCCGTGAAGGAACGCAGCTTCTCGCGATCCAACTTGCCGTCGGCCTCCATCTCGGTTCGCGGCAAGACGCGCGCGCTGAGAGGACGAACCAGCTTGCCCCCAAGCTCCGACTCGCGCGAAATGAGCGCGAGTTGGTGCATCTTCTGGCTGTTCGGACGCTGGCCGGAAACTTCGCCCGTGGCGACAAAGTCCGCGCCGATCTCTTCCATCAGTTTTTTCGCCTCGCGGCACATGGCGACGCGGCAGTCTAAGCACGGGTTCACATTAGCGCCGTAGCCCCATTTCGGACGCGCAAGGAGCTGCATATACTCTTCGCCAAAATGCCGCACGACCAACTCGATTCCAATTTCCTTCGCGCGCTCGATCGATTCCTTCGAGCAGTCGTGGAACGGCGTAACCATATTGAGCCCGACGACTTCGACGCCTTGCGATTTCAAGAGGCACGCCGCCAAAATACTATCTAAGCCGCCTGAAAAAAGAACGATCGCTTTCATTTAGAAGTAGCTCCGCGTTAAGTTGGTCTGTCAAATGGTCTGCAAAAACAGCGCGCATTATAGCGTAAAATGCCAAAACGACAACCGGAGCGGCGGCGGGAGAGAACGCGCAAGAAATAAAAAAGCCGCCTTAAAGCGACCGTCAGAAAAAAGAAAAGCCAGCGGGGAGAATCGAACTCCCAACCTTAGCATTACGAATGCTACGCTCTGCCAGTTGAGCTACGCGGGCATATTCTTCAAACAACCTGGCCTCCCGGCGAACCGAAAAGCCAAAGCCAGCGGGGAGAATCGAACTCCCAACCTTAGCATTACGAATGCTACGCTCTGCCAGTTGAGCTACGCGGGCGTTTTCCAGACGAGTTAGCCTGGTAGTGGGCTCATTCTATACTTCTTCGTTCGTTTCGTCAAGGCGTTACTCGGAAAATTATTGAATTTCGCGCGCGGCTCAGTTGTTAACGCCATTGCATGACTGTGTTTAGCAGCAACAAGGCGAACTGGAGCGCGACGGCGCCCCCGATGAGCGGCTGACGAGCCGCGCGCGCTATGGCGTCCGACGCGCGTTCGTAATAGACCTGGAGCGCCAGGACCGGACCCGCTTCCTGCAGACAGCGCGCTTCTCGTTCGACAATATTGTCGAACTCAGGATCGTCCGTTGGAATCGTCTTGTCCCTCTTGCGCTGGAACCGTTCTTTACCCTGCTCCCAATCGAGTCTTTTCCGACAAACGCGCTCCAAGAGAATGATTGCGACGAACAAAATGCCGACGCCCCCCAGAACGAGCGCGGTTCCGAGCGTTCCAAAAGCCAGCGACGCGTTGAACGCCTGTCCTGCCGTCCAGACCGCCGTAATGAACACGCCGAAAATGAACCGCACGGTGCTGCGCTGGATCCCGCCAAGGGTTATATTGACGCAGAAGAGGATAAAGAAGATTGCCGAAAGGATCGCCGGAACTTGCGTCGACATGAACGGGCCGAATTGCCCCTGGATTTCGTCGGGGACCACATAGCCCCAATAGACGGGAAAGGACGCTATGCCCAACGAGCACGCGGCGGCAACGATGGCGAATCCGCGGATCAGCGCGTTGTTGAAATTCGCGCCGAACCAGTAGAACAGAATCGACAGCGCGACGGCGACCAGAACCCACGTCTCTTTATGCGTCCAAATTGCCCTTTCCGAGACGACGATCCAAACGGTTAAAATAAAATAGACCGACGCCACGCTCGCTCGGTTGTACTTCCATGCCCAATATTCGCCAATAGCGCAAAAGATCAACGCGACGACGGCGTCTATGCCGGTTCTGTCGACCGTCAGCCAGAAGAGAATGATAAGCGCAGCGCAATAGTGCAGCGTTCGCGCTTGATACACCGCCGCAAGGACAAACGCGCCGAGCGCCCAAAGAGGCGCGATCGCCACAAACGCGCCCCCTAATTGCTCTAAGCCCGCTAACGTAAACGTGTCGGGCGCGTTGCAGGAAAGGAGAGCAAGAGCCGCGCCGTAGATCAGCGTCCCGAAGATGCAGAACAGCTTACACAACGGGGGATTCTCAAATCGCCCGCCCAAAAACGCGACGCCGTATGTCAGCGCAAGCCATGCGATCAAGACGCCCGCCCGAAGAGACGGAGAAAAATCGTTCCACATATCGCGCAAGCCGACAAACGCCATCGCGCCAACGGCCCAATACGCCAACGCGGCAAAAGCGGCGGTCGCCCACAAGTCGCGGCGAACTGCCTCGTAGCGCGCGAGCGTCGCTTCCGCGTCGACGCGCTGAACTACACGATTCGACGTATCAGGAATCGGCGCCAAAACGTCGTTAAAGACGTCGCCTTTATTATTCGTTTCGTTTGCCATTTCGATTACTGCCAAAAAAGAAAAGGATGAATCCGACCCAAAATCAGGATCGATTGCCCGCAAAGGCGCCGAAGCGCTTGACGGTCCGCGACGGAACCGCCGACTAAAAATGCTTTTGACGCTGCAAAAATATTTCTAAAAGTGTCGGCGCCGATAATAGTATACTGTATTTTGACCTGAAAAGCAAAAGAAAACGCCTCAAAATCGCGCTCTTTCCTCAAAAAAAGCCAAGTCTGCCCTGCGTTTGGAAAACAAGGCAGACTTGGCAAAAAAGGCGGGGTATGTTGCAACTCTTGTCAACCAGGCGATCGCGGCTTACGGAAGAGAAAAATAAACCAAGCGAGGAGAGTCTCAAACCAAGACCACGCTGGAAGCGCTCGCTTCCAGCGTGGTTGGGACGGGCTGCTCGAGACGCCAGCTCGAGCCGCGTTATTCTTCGGCGGGCGCCTCAGTTCCTTGCGGCTTTTCCTCGGCAATAGGAACAAGGACAATACGAAAGCCGACGACGTCGCTTCGACCGTCGACGCCGGCGTCGTTCCGGAACGCCGACCGGCAGCGCAGAGCGGCGTCGTTCCAGCAGCCGCCGCGGATCACGCGGTAGGCGCCGCGGGCGGGCCCACTGGGATCAGTTGCGTCGCCGGACGGATAGGGACCCATCCAATCTTCGCACCATTCCCAGAGATTGCCGTGCATATCGAAAATCCCCCAAGGATTCGCGGCGTAACTGCCAAAAGGCGCCGTCTTTCCTAAATACTTGCCTTTCACGTCCGTTCCGTAAGGAGCCTCTCCGTTGCAGTTCGCTTGGTCGCCGTTGAGAGAATCGCCCCAAGAGAAAGGCGACGTCGTGCCGGCGCGGCAAGCGTATTCCCACTGCGCCTCGGTAGGGAGCGCAAAACGAGCGCCAGCAGGAGCGAGACCAAGGTCGTTGAGAGCGGCGACGAACCCCTGAGAATCAGACCAGGAGACGCATTCGACAGGAAGATCGGCACCCTTAAAGGAGCTGGGATTGTTCCCCATGATCGATTTCCACATCGACTGCATAACTTCTGTCTCGAGGATCCAAAAGCCCTGCGACAACGTTACTTGACGAAAGATTTCGTCGTTGTCGCGTCCTTGTTCCGTTTCAGGACTGCCCATCATGAAACTGCCGGGGGGCGCCCAACGGAAACGATAGGAAACGCCCTGGATTGCAATCACGCGCAAATTCCCCGGCTCCTGTCCGGCAAAGGAAAACGACCATTCTTCGGCGGGAGTTTCGTCTCCGCGCGGCCTTCCCTCAGTAACGCGCGAGAACGCGCGCTGCGCCTCGGAGTACGTTTTGGACGCAATGACGTCTGGCGGATACTTTTCCACCAACTCTTCCAGTTCCTTCTTTTTGGCCTCAAGCGCCGTTACCGCCTGGCCGGTGCGGCTCATGCCCTGCTCTAGAAGCCGATCAATAGCCGTTCCGCAAGCGTACGCGCTCTTTGCTATCTGTTCGCGCGCCTCTTTCACACGAGCGGGATAGTCCTGCGCAAGAGCGACAATCTCCTCTTCGATCACCTTGACGCGGGGACTGTCCGGCCCATATTCTTCCAGAAGTTTCTTGCGTTTCTCTTCAAGTTCGTCACGCGCTTTTTCTATCTTTTGGACGGCTTTTTCCGAGGGGCTAAGCTGCTTGTCTGAAGCGCAAACGATATTGCCAAAAGTCAAAACGCTGGAAATCGTCAGCGCTATAAAAATTGCGAGCGCTTTTGTTCGTTTAATCATGACTGTGCGTTCTCCCATAGTTGTCGGTAAGTGGAAATTAAAGAGGCAAAGGTTATCAACGGCGACGTCCAACGTTAGATTTTGCCGAACCAACGCCAAACCTGACGCTCAGCGTCGTCAAGGCGAGCTGGCTCAAAACAAAAGCCCTAAAAGCGCTATTCTTCAGCAGGAGTTTCTTCTTGTTGCAGTTTTTTCTTGGTAAGAGGAACAAGGACAAAACGAAAGCCGTAACTGAAGCTTCGGAAGTCGGGGTCGTAGACGGAAGACCGGTCGGCCGACCGGCAGTTCTCGGCGCTGTCGAATGCGCCGCCGCCCCGCAACACACGACTCGAGCCAGCGCCGAATGGGTCTATTACAGGACCAGGCGGATAGTCGTCGTAACCGTCTTCGCACAATTCGGCAACGTTGCCATGCATATCAACAAGCCCCCAAGGATTCGCGTCATAACTACCAACAGGCGTTGTTCTTCCCAAGCTCTTGCCTTTTACGGACGTTCCATAAGGGTCCTTTCCATCACAATTCGCTTTGTCGCCGTTGAGAGAGTCCCCCCAAAAGAAAGGCGTTTTGGCGCCAGCACGACAAGCGTATTCCCACTGCGCCTCGGTGGGAAGGGAAAAACAAAAGCCGTCGGGAGCTAGTCTGCGTTCATTAAGTTTCGCTATAAACTTTTGGGCGTCGTTCCAGGAGACGCTATCAACGGGGAAATTATCGCCATCGTTAAATTTGCTAGGGTTATTCCCCATGATCGATCTCCACATCGACTGCGTTACCTCTGTCTTAAGCATCCAGAAACCGTACGATAACGTTACTTCATGCAGGACTTCCCTGTCAATGAGCATACTTATTTCTTTTTCAGGACTCCCCATCATAAAACTACCAGGGGGCGCCCAACAGAAACGATAGAAGACGCCGTCAATATTGATCACGAGCCGGTCCCCGCCCTTCTGACCGGCAAAAGCTGTTGGCCATTCTTCAAGAGGAACGAGGTCTTGGACGGGAATTTCGGGCTCAGACAGTTTCGGACCTGGGGAGGCGGCGTAGTTACATAGACGACATATCCAAAAGCCAAAACGCTTGAAATACCAAGCGCCCAATACAAGGCGAATTTCGTTTTCATGACAAACACGTCTTTCCTGGACTATTCAACATCTACAAGGGAATAGATTTATGGCAGGCTTTGCCAAAAGAGCGCTTCTGGCAAACGGCGCCTAAAACCGTACGCTCTTTCGAAAAAACATAAACTCAATACGCCCGTCGTCGACGCCGTCTTGGCGAGATGGATAATCAGCTTCATTCATAAAAAGTCGGATTAGCTCGCAGCGGCGGCGCAAACAGCAAAAGCTAATCGTTTCCTTCGTTCAAGCTCGGATACCTACTGACCATACGCAGGCAGACGTCGAAAACAAAAATCAGCCCAAGCGAGGAAATTCCCAGTTCCATCCGTTCCAGAAGCACGCACAGCGACACAGACAAAAGTCCGAGTTGCAGGAGCTTAATCAAGAAACTGGAAATCTGACTACGGCGTCTTCTCCTCCCGAAAAGCCTGAGCTATGCTGCCTACCTCGGGAACAAGGACAATACGAAAACCTACGAAGACGTCCCGAAAGACGACGCCATAGCTGCCCCGATAAGCCGACCGGCAATGTTGAGGGTAGTAGCCCCAGCTGCCGCCGCGCATCACCCTGTTTGAACCGTTGGCGCGACCGCGCGGATCCGTTACGACGCGTGTTGGATAGGGGCCGTGCCAATCGGCGCACCATTCGTAAACGTTGCCATGCATATCAAAAAGGCCCCAGGGATTCGCAGAATATTTACGGACGAGCGTTGTTCGATCCAAAAAGTCGCCTATTTCCTTCGTTCCATAAGGGCGCGTTCCGTTGCAATTCGCTTTATCGCCGTTAAGCGAACCTCCCCAAGAGAAAGGAGCTTTCGTCCCGGCGCGGCAAGCGTATTCCCACTGCGCCTCGGTAGGAAGGGCAAAATGAGAGCTGGCGGGAGCGTGTCCAAGATTATTGAGCTTCCTGACAAACTTCTGACAGTCGTCCCAAGAGACCCTTTCAACCGGGAGATCGACGCCCCTAAAAAAGCTGGGGTTAGTCCCCATGATCGATACCCACATCGCCTGCGTTACTTCCGTCTCAAGCATCCAAAAGCCATGCGATAAGGTTACTTTATGAAGGGCTTCGTCGTCCTCCCGACCTTCTTCCGTTTCAGGACTGCCCATCATAAAAGCGCCAGGGGGCGCCCA
Source organism: Thermoguttaceae bacterium (assembly GCA_028695965.1). Taxonomy (GTDB): domain Bacteria; phylum Planctomycetota; class Planctomycetia; order Pirellulales; family Thermoguttaceae; genus RUG369. The sequence continues at coordinate 27,039 of JAQVHZ010000036.1, forward strand.
ACGGAAACGATAGGAAACGCCATTGATTTCGATAACGCGCAAATCGCCCGCTTCTTTACCGGCGACAGAAGTGTTCCATGCTATTACATGAGCTTCGGCTTCTTGGAACTCATCCTCGGAAATGTGCAAAAACGCGCAGTAAACTTCGTCGTATGTCTTGGGCGTAACAACGTTTAGCGGATAGCTCTTCAGCAAGCGCTTCAGCTCTTTTTTTTGAGTCTCCAGTTTCGCTACCGTCTTGCCGTCGCGTTTCATACCCTGCTCGAGGCAATCGGCAATCTCCGCGTCGCAAGCTTGTATGTCCTCTTCTAACTGTTGATGCGCCTTCGTTAAGAGAGAAGGATATTCTTTTGCAAGCGCAAGAATTTCGTCTTCAACAGCCTTAATGACCCGATGATCCTCGTCATAATCTTCCAGAAGTCCATTGCGCTTCTCTTCAAGTTTTGCGCGCTTGCTTTCCGTCGTCATAACGGCGACCCTGAGCTTACTGAAGTCGTTGCTCCAAGCGCAGACGACGTTGTCATAAGCCAAAACGCTAAAAATCATAAGCGCCGAAAAAAACGCCAGCGTCTTTGTTCGTCTTGTCATGACTTTCATAATCTTTCCTAACAAAAGCCTCTGTTGCGCTATTCTTCCTCTGGCGTCTCTAACTTTTCTCCCGCATGAGGAGCAAGGACAAACCGAAAGCCGACAAAGTCGCGTATCATATTATCAACAAGACCAAACCGACGAGCAGACCGACAATTGTGGGCGGGGTCTCTCCAGCTGCCGCCTCGGATCACATGGCGCGCGCCGTTAGAAGGTCCGAGAGGATCAGTTACAACTCCAGACGGATAAGCGTAGTATCCGTCCTCACACCATTCCGCAAGGTTACCGTGCATATCAAAAAGTCCCCAAGGATTCGGAGCATAGCTACCAACAGGCGCAGTTTTTCCTAAAAACCAGCCTCGTGCGTTTGTTCCATAAGGATACCTTCCGTCGCAGTTCGCTTTGTCGCCTCTAAGAGAAGAACCCCAAGAGAAAGCTGTTCTGGTACCGGCGCGACAGGCGTATTCCCACTGTGCCTCAGTAGGAAGAGAAAAACGATAACCTACGGGAGGATATCCGAGGCCGTTGAGCTTAGCAACAAACTTTTGACACTCCCTCCAATAGTCAAGATCAACAGGAAGAGCAGCTTCATCTTCACTTAAAGTGCGAAAATCACTTCTTATAATTGCTTTCCACATCGACCGCGTTACTTCTGTCTCAAGAATCCAGAAACCTTGCGACAACGTTACTTTATGAAGAACTTCGTCTTCGAATCGTCCTCGTTCTCTTTCAGAACTGCCCATCATAAAGGTACCTGGCGGACACCAACGGAGCCGAAAGCAAGAGCCGCAGATATAAATCACACGCAGGTCGCCCGCTTCCTTACCGACTAAAAACTCGTCAGCGTCCCCTTGTGCCGCTTCCCGTGTAACTCGCCAAAAGGTACGCCAAACCTCTTCATACGTTTTAGGCGTAATCACATTTGCCGGATAGTCTTTCAGCAACGTCTCCAATTGTTTTTTTTCTGCTTCAAGTTCGGTTACCGTTTTGCCAGTGGGTTTCATACCCTGTTCGAGAGATTTGGCAGTCTCTGCGTTTTTATCTTTTGGGAGGTTCTAAAAACCCCATTCTGCTCCCCCTTCGATTTTCGGGAGGAATTTTTTGAAGAAAAAACGTAAACATTAACGAATCAGTGAGATTTTTGCTGAACAAGCCCCCAGTACAACCGGTTT
>JAQVHZ010000037.1 GCA_028695965.1 Thermoguttaceae bacterium
GCATTTTTGAACCTCTGATTGTTGGTAACTTAAATTATTTCAATATGTTATATCATAAAAATGATATTGGTAGAGACTTTGGCGACCAATTTTGGGAAAAATGCTGGAAGTTTTGAGAACTTCCCTTAATTGTGTTTATGCTTTTTTTTGGATTTGTAATTTATATCCCTATGGCAAAGTATGGCTTCTTAGATCTTTCACCGGACGATCTTGCGAGGATTAATCTGTACCTTACCTACAACGACGAGGAGTTGAAAAAGGTCTCGTTTTATGATCGTATGTTTGTTAAGTATCTGAAATGGCGTTTTGGCATACAACCGTCCAACGAAGAAAAGTCTGCTTTAAAAGAGACGCAGTCAGACGATAATCTTGAGGAGCAATAATGAGTTCTTTATCTTCCGGAGTTTCCTTAACCGTATCGACGGACGACTTTGAGTCTAAGATGGACACCGCGACAAATAAACTTGCCAAGATTCTATCTAAGTCGCAATGAGCTCTCGGGATGAATATTGACGAGTTAGGACGGTATGTAAACGCGCAAGGGAAGTGCGTAGAAGGATTAACTCTTGCTCAGATAAGACTCGGCTTTTACGTCGACGAACTGGGCGTAGTGCATACCCAAAACGGCGGTCTCGTAGCCGACTTAAATAAGATAGAACAAGCTCTCGGGTTTTATGCAGATGAATTTAGGGAACTGTTTCATTGGGACGACTCCAAAAAATAAAAACAGCTACTTGTAGCTGTTTTTACTCGCCAAAAACAAAGAAGACTAAAATCAGAGACAGCCGTTTTACTCGTAAAAACACGGGCTTTTTGTAATGGAGCCTACCGGGATCGAACCGGCGACCTCCGGCTTGCAAAGCCGGCGCTCTCCCAATTGAGCTAAGACCCCAGGGCGTCTTCGCGCGCGTTTAGCACGGAAGACGCGCCCATTTTATAGGAAAAACGCCTATCGTCAAGCGCTTTTATTCAATTGCCATGAACTTTGGGGAGACGTCGATATTTGCGCCGCTCCATTTTCCTTTGAGTCCAATTTCAGAGAGCGGTTCTCCGCGGAGCTGTTCGAGCCAGAGCCTCATTGCTCTTGGATTCGTATAGAACGCGTCGCCGTACTGTTCGTATTTTTGGGTGATTCCGAAGTCAAACAGATTCGGAGTCGCCGACTGCGCGACGTTCCCGACGAAGACGTTGAGCCCGTTGCCGTTCTGGTTAAAGAGCCCGCAGTTGACCGCTTTGTTGTTCAGGATGTAGTTCCGGTTTGGATGGTCGAAGATTTCGTCGAAGAACGGGTAGGTCTTGAGATAAACGTCGTTTCCGACATTTTCCGGGAACTGTTCTTTGACGAATTTTTCATATCGTCCTTCTCCCCACGGACTGAAGCTGAACGCCTGCTTGCAGTCGACCATCAGGTTCCCTTTGCACAGGTTGTCTTTCCCTCCGTGGATCTGAATACCGCCGAAGAAGCCGCCTGAGGAGCGGTAGAAGACGTTGTCGAGCATGACGACGCCGGAGATGGAGTCGTCGAGCCGAATGCCCGCTTGACCGCACAGCGCGAACGCCGAACCGATATGGCGCCACAAGTTCTTTTCAATCACGATACCTCGATAGGACGGGTCGCAATAGATATCGACGCCGGACTGGTCGCTGTATTCGTAGACGCACGAATGGACCTCGTTTCTCGCGATGTACAAATCGTTACCGTCGGTCCGCATAGCGTGGTGCGGAGAATCGCACATCAAGTTGTTCGTGACGGCGACGCCGCATCCTTTGACGTGAACGGCGGGCGCGTAGACGCGGTCGATTCTGCTGAAATCGCTGACGAAATTGTTGTGCATGAGGTGGCAGCAAGGCGTCAGAGAAGCGCGGTCTCCGCCGTAGATCCGCACGCCGCACGCGCCGATCTCTCTCATGCGCGAATTCAACATACCGCAGAACGACCCGCCGTTGATAATCAAGACGTTGCCGCCGATCTGTTCGACGTCGCATTCGTCGACGTAGCAGCGGTGGCAGTTCGTGAACTGTCCGAACGACTCTCGCGTCAACTTAAAGGAGACGCCTTGAAAAACGACGTCTTGGCAGGCGTCCAATTCGACGAAGAGCCCGGAGAATTCGTCGAATTCGACATTCGCTTTATTGAGCGCGGCGACCGTCGCAACGTCTTCAGGAGGATAGAAGTAGAGCACGCCGTTGGCTTTATCGATAAAATATTCGCCCGGCGCGTCGACTTCTTCGAGCACGTTGACGAAATAGTAGTCGAAACGGCCCGACCCGTTGGCGTAGTCGAACGTGATCTGTTTGTTGTCGCGGTTGATCGACTTAACTTTGCGCAGGTTAGCCGCCCATTCCCACTCGAAGAGCCCAAACGCCCAGACGTCGCTGAGGTCCTGCCAGGAATCCGGCTTGTCGTAATCGTACGTAAAGGTCGAGGTTGAGCCGTCCTCCGGCTTGTCGACCTTTTTGCCGAATTTGAGCGCTTCCTCGCCGTCGTTCGGCCATCGCGCCAACGTCTGCGATTCGCCCCCTAAATAGAGAGACGGAACACACGCGACTTTGTCGGCAAGTCCATAGCCGCGATTCCTCATTTGTCCGAAATCAGAGACGCCCGCCTGACGAAGGTGCGAAACAAAGATTTTCTTGCGAACCGACTCGTCGAATCGTTCAGACGCGTCGGCGACGATTTTCGACGCCCGCGCGGCGTCGGCGAGAGGCGCGAAATTGGCGAGCGTTCGACCGCCAGTCAAGACGACTTTGGCGCCGGGGGCGGAGCGCACAAGGACGTTTTGGGCGCCGGTAAGTTTGGCCGTCCGATCGACTTGATAGACGCCGTCTCTCATTTCGACAACCGTAACAACCCTTCTCGCTTGATCTTGCTGAACGCTTTCGAGCGCGCGCGCCAACGAGGCGAAGGGCGCGTTTCTGGCGCCGGTTCCCGCGACGTCGTTTCCGTCGGGCGCGACGTAGATTACGCGCTTGTTCGTCGCGGCTTTGAGTCGCGCGCCGACCCTTTGCCGCATGGTCAGCGCGTCTTTTTCAATTTTACGAACGCGTTCTGCGGAGTTTTCGAGCTGTCCGATTTTCGAGAAGACAGCCGTTTCTTTTGGGTACGCCAACTTAATGGACCAAGCGAGCTGCTTGGCTTTTTCCGCGTGTGTTCTCGATTGGCTTTCGAGCGTTTGGAGTTTGTCGAGGATATTGCCGTAGAGATTTAGCCTTTCATTAGTAACTTCTTTATCCGTTTCGGCTTTATTGGCTGCCGCGGCGTCGATGAACTTTTGCGCGTCGTCAAAGATTTGGGGCGCTGTTTCCGCGTAATTGCCCAGGAAGAACGCTCGGTTGCGCTGTTGTTCGCGGATCTGTTCTTTTGCGCTCTCGGGAATATCGAGTTCGAGCGCTTCCGTTAAGTTCGGCGCGTCGTCGACGTTTGCCGCGTTTGCGTTTGCGTTGGTAAAGACCGAACCGAGCTGGTTCATCGCTTTCACCATTGCGAGTTCTTTCAGCGCGCGGTCAGAATTTCTCTTTTCGATTTCCTCTTGCGTCAGCGCTCGGGCCCAATAGTCGACCGTATCGACGTACATCAGGTTGGAGCCCACGCCCATGCCGACATAACCAACCTTTAACGGGGCTCCGTTCGTAACAATCTCGGAGACGTGAGGCGCGCTCGCAGCAAGCTCGCCGTCGACGTACAGCGAGAGGGTCTTGGCTTCGCCGTCGCAGACCGCGACGACGTCGCGTATGACGCCCGGCGGAAGAGGCGCGGCAGAAGAACAGCCGTTAGCGCCTCCCTCTTTGCCAATTTGAAACGCGAACCGATTGGTTCGCCAATCGAAATAGACCCGGAAGCCTTCGGTCCATCCGCTGCCGACAGAAAGAATCATGCCAAGGTTGTCGCCGTTGCCGACTTCGTTGCCCGGCTCGATAAGCTTGACGCGCGCGGCGGCGGTGAAGGAGCCCGACGAGACGTCCGGCGTCTCTCCGCTGACGCTGTCGTCGCACAGTTCTTTGTCGACGGTAATCGTCATATCCTGCGCGCTGCAAGGCGCTTGTAGAAACAACGCCGCTGCGCTTAGCGCGACGAGCGCTGTGAGATGTAAAATTTTTGTCATCGCGATTCTTCCTAACAGGTTAATTGTCGAACGCTAATAATCTAATAGCGCTTGAGAACTCGCTCAAGGTTAGTTGTATTCTACACGTTCGAGAAACAAGAAGCAAGATTTATTTTCAATTTGGCGCGGGCTTTATCGAACGCAGAAAAGTTGGAGACCGACTTGAAATAAAGTCGGAAGAGCCCTTTAGCCCCCTTGTGGAAACTCAAAAGAGTAGTAGAATGAACCGGGTTATTGAAACGCAGTATGGCGGCGATGCGCCGCAGGTTAATGAAACGTTCAATAAAAGGAATATAGAAATCAAGTAAAACCAGCGGAACCGACCGGTCTTCGGGCTAGTCGATTTCCCAACCCCTAAAGGGCCGTTTATCATGACAATCATGAGCAAAGAAGAAAAACAGGCGCTTATCGCCGAATACCGACGCAGCGATTCGGACACCGGTTCTCCGGAAGTCCAAGTCGCGATTCTCACCAAGAAAATCAACGCGCTTACCGAACATATGAAGGCCAACAAGAAGGACTACTCCACGCGCCGCGGTCTTCTCCACATGGTCAGCGCTCGTCGTCGTCACCTCGATTTTCTCAAGCGTAAGGATCAAGCTCGGTACGTCGAATTGATCAAACGCCTCGGCCTGCGTAAGTAACTTCCTTCAGCGTCGCGCGCCTTTGTCCGTAAAGGCGAGCGACGCTTTTCTTTTAACGCGGGCGCGTTTTCTTCCGCGTTATTGTTCAGTTATTGCTTAAAAACATTCGGCGTCTTTGTTTCGGCGCCAACTTGACGTCTTCCGCGTTAGATCGCATTTTTCAGGCGTCTTATTGAAATTAACACGACGGGCCAGCGCGCTTTTGCGCGGTCGGCGTTTTGCATCTAGGGACGCAATGAAGTTCGAGTATGAAGAAGCAGAACGACGTTTGCTCGGCTTGTCGTACGACGACAGCGCCTCCTTGGACGAAGTAGGTTCCTCGGAGTGATGGAAAGTAGAGATAGGTATTACTTTGAAAACAAGAGTAGAAAAACAAATTGGCTCAGGCTTATTCTGGATTGAAACGGGCGAATGGGCGAAACAGGCGCACGGCAGCTGCGTCATCGGCTACGACGACAACGTCGTTTTGTGCGCCACAACGACGGCGCCCAGCAAGCCGGGGCAAGACTTCTTCCCTCTCACGTGCGACTACCGCGAACGCGTCGCCGCTGCAGGTAAGTTTCCGGGCGGTTTCCTCAAGCGCGAAGGTCGTCCTTCCCTCAAAGAAGTTTTGACGTCCCGTCTTATCGATCGTCCGATTCGTCCCTTGTTCCCCAAGGGGTTCTATAACGACGTTCAGGTCTACGCGAACGTTCTTGCGAGCGACAAACAAGTCGATCCTGACGTCATTGCGATGAACGGCTCCGCCACGTGCCTGATGCTGAGCCCGTTGCCCTTCATGGGCCCGCTCGCGTCCGCTCGTATCGGTTACATCGACGGCGAATTCGTTCCGTTCCCGACAATCGACATACTCGAAAACAGCGAGCTTGACCTCGTCGTCTCCGGCAATATGGAATCGATCCTCATGATCGAAGGATTCGCGCGCGAACTTCCGGAACCGAAGATGTTCGAAGCGATCATGACCGCGCACAAGTACGTTCGTGAAATCTGCGAACTGCAGCTGGAAATTGTCGACCTGGTCAAGCCGGAAAAAATGTCGTTTGAACCGCTCAACACGCAGCCGATGTACGACGCCCTGATGGGTAAATACTACGACGAATTCCGCGCCGCCAAGAAGACGCTCGGCAAAGTTGCGCGCGCTCAAGCGTGCGACGCCGTCAAAGAAAAGGCGAAGGTGGAATTGGTTGTCGAAACGGCTGAAGAGTCCTCTGAACCGAACCTGTTCGGCGCCGACTACTTCGAAGTTGCATACAACGATTTTGTCGAACGCGTCGTTCGCGATATTATCCTGTCGCAAGAGCGCCTCGACGGACGCGGCGTCAAAGAGGTCCGACCGATCGAATGCGCTATCAACGTTCTTCCTCGCGTCCACGGTTCGGCGCTCTTTCAGCGCGGCGAAACGCAGGCGCTCATCACCGTTACGCTCGGAACTGCGAAAGACGAACAGCGCGTCGAAGGGCTCTGCGACGAATATTCCAAGCGCTTCATGCTCGACTACAACTTCCCGCCGTTCTCCGTCGGCGAATGCAAGCCTTACCGCGGCGCCGGACGCCGCGAATTTGGGCACGGCAACTTGGCTGAGCGTAGCGTTAAGTCGGTCCTGCCGTCTCCTGAAGATTTCCCGTACACAATCCGGGTCATCTCCGACATTCTCGAATCGAACGGTTCGAGCTCGATGGCGACCGTGTGCGGCGCGACCCTCGGCATGATGTCCGCCGGCGTTCCGATTACGAATCCCGTCGCGGGCATTTCGATCGGTCTCGTCAAAGAAGAAGACGGCCGTTGGATTACCATCACGGACATTATGGGCGACGAAGACCACTACGGCGATATGGACTTCAAAGTCGCGGGCACGCAAAACGGCGTTACCGGCATTCAGCTCGACCTCAAGATCAACGGCATTTCGAAAGAGATCATCGCGCAAACGCTGAAACAAGCGCGTGAAGCCCGTATCAGTATCTTGCGCAAGATGCTCGAAGCCGCGCCGCGACCTGCCGAACAAATCTCCGAGTATGCGCCGCGTCTGCTTCGCACCCAAATCGATCCCGACAAGATCGGTCTCTTGATTGGTCCCGGCGGCAAGACGATTCGCGCGATTCAAGACAGCACCGGCGCAAGCATTGAGATCGATAACGACGGCGTCGTCAACGTCGCGTCGGTCGATCAAGCGAGCGCGGAAGCGGCGATGAAAGAAATTTCCCGCCTGACCGCCACCGTCGAAATCGGCAAGGTGTACGAAGGAGTCGTCACGAGCATCCAGACTTTTGGCGCGTTCATCGAAATCCTTCCCGGCCGCGACGGGCTGTGCCACATCAGCGAATTGTCCGACGAATATGTCGACAATATCCACTCGTTCTGCAAAGTCGGCGACACGTTCGAAGTTAAAGTCATCGCGGTCGACGACCAAAATCGCGTCAAGTTGAGCCGACGCGCCGTCCTCAAAGAACGTGGAGAAAGCAATCGTCCCGAAGGCGCGCCGGAACCGGAAGAACGCCACGAACGTCAGGACCGTCCGGAACGAGGCGACCGCAACGACCGCAACGACCGCAACGACCGTCGTGAACGACGCGACCGCCGCGATAAAGGCGAACGCTACGAATGATCCCACACGCGAACGATCGCTAGTCGATAAATAGAGGCGCCGCGCGTCAGTTCACTGAGACGCGCGGCGCCTTTTTCTATGGCGCCAGCCTAAGCCGCCGATTTCGTTAGGGATAATATTCTCGATTTGTCGTGAATCCGCGGCGAATCCTATGAGGGTAAGCGGTAAACGTCAACGTTTGAAAAGCCCCTTGATCCAGCGCGGCAAACTGAACGAACTCGAAAGCGAAGACTCTATTTTTTGCGCTTTTGCAAAGTATTTTTTCGCTTCTTTGCGATTCCCCTCCGCTTCTGCGACGAGTCCTAAGTTGCCGCAGGCGCCGCTCAGGTTGCGCAAAGCTTGAAGATCGTCTGGGTTTTGCTCGACAATCTTCTTGAGCCCTTCTAACGTTTTTTCAAAGTATTCCCTGGCTTGCGGGAGCGATCCTTCTGCGGCGTATGCGGCGCCGATGTTGCCGTAGACGGCGCTCACGTCGCGCAAGGCGTCGGGATCGTCCGGCGCGTGCTTGGCGACTATTTTGAACCCTTTTAACGCTATTTCATAATTTTCTCTCGCACGTTGAGTATTCCCTTCGGCGTCCGACAGGTCGCCTAATTTGCAGTGGGCGACGCTGAGACCGCGTATTGCTTCAAGGTCGTTTGGCGTCAGCTTGAGAACCTTCTTGAGCCCTTCTATAGCTTTCTTAAAGTACTCCCTTGCCTGCCCGGATTTCCCCTCGGCGTTCGACAAATTACCTAAGGCGTCATAGGCAAGGCTCAGGTTGACGAACCCTTCGGGATTGTCCGGCGCTCGTTCGGCGATCGTCTTGGAGCCTTCTAACCCTTTCTCATAGTATTCTCTGGCTCGCGCGTACTCCCCGTCGGCTTCCGACAAGGTTCCTAACTTGTGATAGGCGCCGCTGAGGCTGTCCAGCGCGTCAAGGTCGTCCGGGTTCTGCTCGACAATTTTCCTGAATCCTTCTAACCCCTTCTTGCAGCGCTCTTTCGCTTGACTGAGATTTCCTTCTTCTTCCGCAAAGACGCCTAAGTAACGATAGAAAACGCTCAGTTTGTTCAGCGCGTCAAGGTCGTCCGGCGTCTGCTCTAGGATCTTCTTGAATCCTTCTAATCCCTTCTCAATGCATTTTTTGGCTTGCGGGAGATTTCCTTCCTCAGTCAATAAACCTGCCAATTTGCTGTAGGCGATTCCCAGCGCGCTTAACGCATCAGGATTGTCTTCAAGCTTCGCGAATCCTTCTATCGCTTGCTTATAGTATTCTTTCGCTTGTCCGTACTCTCCTTCCTCGCTCGCTAAGTCGCCTAAGCTGCCGTAAGCGGCGCTCAGGACGTCCAAGAATTCAAGATTGTCCGGTTCCTGCTTGGCAAGCTTGAGTTGTATTTCCAACGACTTCTCATGATATTTTCTCGCTTCCTTGAGCTTTCCTTCCGCGTGTAAAGAGTCGCCCAAGCTGCCGTACGAGATGCTCAGGTCGCGCTGCGCTTGAGGATCGTCCGGTTTTTGCTCGGCAATCTTCTTGCATCCTTCAAAAGCTTTTGCATAGTATTCTCGCGCCTGTTTGTTATCTCCCTCCTCGCCCGATGAGACGGCTAGGCAACTATAGAGAACGCTCATTTGGGTCAGCGTTTCAAGATCGTCGGGCCTCTGCTTAACGATCTTTTGTCGTAATATTAACGCTTTCTCGTAGTATTCTTTCGCTTGCTCGCGCTCTCCCTCGGCGTCCAGCAGGCCGCCCAGCTTTTCACAAGAAGCGCCCAGAGCGCCCAACGCGTCAAGGTCGTCGGGCGTCTGTTTGCCGATCTTGTACTCTAGTTTGAACGCTTTTTCAAAGAGTTCTCTGGCTTCCTTGACGTTGCCCTCGGCTTTTGACAAGACGCTTAAGTTGCTGTAGGCTCTGCGCAGGTTGTTCAGCGCATGGACGTCGTCCGGCTTTTGCTTGACGACCTCGCTGAATCCTTCTATCGCTTTCTTGTAGCGCTCTTTCGTTTGCTCGGCGTCGCCCTCTTCTCTGGCTAAGTCGCCTAAGCTGACGTGGGAAGCGCTCATGCCGCCTAACGCTTGAGGATCGTCCGGCTTGCTCTCGAGAATCTCGTTGAATCCCGCTAACGCCTTCTCATAGTATTTTTTCGCTTGCTTACAGTCTCCTTCCGACTCCAATAATTCGCCTAACCTTGCGCTGTAAACGCTCAGTTTGCCCAACGCTTCAAGATCGACCGGGGTCAGTTCGACAAGCTTTGCGTACCTTTCCACCCCTTTTTCATAATTTTCTCTCGCCTGCTTGTAATCTCCCTCCGCCTCCAATGAGTAGGCTAAGCTGACATAGGCGCCGCTCAGGTTGAGCAACGCCTTAGGATCGTCCGGGGTTAGGTCGACGAGCTTGTTAAATCCTTCCAGCGCCTTCTCGTAGTATTCTCTCGCTTGCTTGTAATCTTCTTCCTTTATCGAACAGAGCCCTAATCTTCCGTTGGCGCAGCCTAAGTAGAACAGCGCCTTAGGGTCGTCCGGCGTTTGCTCGAGAATCATATTGGCTGTTTCCAGCGCTTTTTCGTAATTTTCCAGCGCTTGCCTGCGATCTCCCTTCTCCGATAAGTCGTCGCCCGATTGAATTAAGGCGTCGAGCTTACTGCGCGGCGCTTCAAGTCCGTCCGGGGCGTCTGCGGCGTTCTTCTCGGCGTCGCTCGGAGACGAAGAATTTTCCGAAGCCGACGTCGGCTCCTCCGCCGAATCTTGACTCGAAACGTTATCGCAACAGTAACGGCAAAGAGCGGCGAGGGCTCTGTTGATAGACTCCGCTGAGCGTTCCCTCAAATCAAAATCGTCGGAAACTCGCCGCTCGTGCAGTTGGGAAATCCAGTTGGGAAAACGATCCCGTAATTCTTGAGGAACGTTTGCTTCTCCATCGTCGAAGAGGCCCGGAACGTCGGCGATTTGAATCACTGCGACGCCCGCGTCGGGAAGGGAACCGCGCTTTTCGTTTCCCCCAAGCCAACGCTCGAACTCCATCGCGCAGTATTCGCTTTGGAAGTAGTTTGGCGAGAGAAGAACAACCAATGATCGCGACGCGTCGAGCCCGGCTTGAATCTTGCTTTCCCAATCGTCCATACTGAGAATCGCCTCTTTATTAAAAAAGACGCGAGGGGCGGAGCCGAGGAGAGTCTCAAAATCGGGATTGTTTACCAATCGTTCCACAAATTCGTCGACAAAACCGTCTTCATTATCTTCACGCGCGTAACTAATGAAATAGTCGTAATTGGTACTCATGATAGGTCTCTTCGAAAGATTGATTTAGGCGTTGCGTTAACGATTCGCTTTCGGCCTCAGTTCGTAAATCTACCCAAGCGCCCAAGCAAAATCAAGTGTTGCGAGGGAATAAAAAGAAAAATAATCTCAATTCGAGTCTAACGACTCGGACTGCAGGATACTTGGGCAGTTCAAGGACGTTCTCCGCGTCGCTTAAGAGACTGTTCGGCTCTGCAAACTTTTTTCAAGAAAATTCCAAAAAGGACGAATAACCGCAAAACAGCGCGCAATAATCCCTCTGAAAGATTCCATTACATTTTTAGTCCAAGGAGGGATATATGAAATTCAATTTGATCAATCGGGTAACGAAACGCGACGCGCTCTTGCTCTATGCGTTTTACGCCATGAAAAGCGCCAAGACGCCGAGCGTCCTGCGCGATACTTGTTACGAACGGCTCGCCGTCGGCTTGACCGACGCGGGCTGCAAGACGGCGCGGGGCGTCTCCTTTACCGCCGCGGTCGTGCGCGCAAGTATCGCCGAGCTCGAACGCGCTGGCGCCGCCTATCGTGAAGAGACCGAAATAGGGCGATTCAACTTGTGTCTGATCGATCTCGACGTCTCGGACAAAGAATCGACGCCCGAATCTCAATTTGAAAATGAGACGCAAGAGAAGACGCGGCAAGAGGCCGAACCTGTTCCAACTGAACCCGACGAGCCGAACGAATCGGTCGGAAGCGCCAACGACCCGGAAAATCTAGAGTCGAACGCCTCTTCCACGTCGAGCGAAGAGCCCGGCGAACTGACCGAACGCAAGTCCGAGCCTCGCGCGCGCGTTCTTTGCAGCGCTGGAGATAATAATATTAACAAAATAAATAAATTAATAAATAAAACATTTCAAAATTTTGAATTTCAAAAGGACGGATCGGAAAAACCTCGAACGATCGACGCCGAACTTGCCAACTTCGACTTCGAGTCCGAATACGCCCAGAAATTCCGCGCCAAGCTGACTCGCGCCATCTACGAGCCCGGTCTGCACGCGGATCTTGTCGACCGCGCGATCTACGCCGTCGCCAAAAAGCTCGCGACCCCCGCCGAACTCAGCGCCGCGATCGACGCCGCAAAAGAAGAACGCCGACTCCGCGACGCCACGAACGGCTTTAAAGGCGCCCGGACCCTCTGGCAGACTTTCTGTCTCTACGTCAAAAGCTGGTTCGACGCCGCTGGAATCGCATGGACGCCGACGTCCCTAAGACGCGAGCCCGCGCCAAAGAGGGTTGTTTATGCGGAATGCTGACCGGGCTGAACAACTAAAACAGTCGTCAGGAACGAGCGCTAAGAGAGCGCTAAAAAATGTTCTAAGAAAAACGGCGTTGTTGGAACGAATCGCAACAACGCCGCATGTGGAGAGCAAGTTCAAGCGCAGTCGTTTCAGACGACGGAGAGCGCTTGGTCGAGGTCGGCGATAAGGTCTTCGACGTCTTCTAAGCCGAGCGAGAGCCGAATCATATCGGGGCTGACGCCGCACGCTTCGAGTTCTTCGTCAGAAAGTTGACGATGCGTGGCGTTCGCGGGGTGCAGGACGCAGGACCGCGCGTCGGCGACATGCGTTTCGATCGCGGCAATTTGCAGTCTCGCCATGAATTTTTCCGCCGCTTGACGACCGCCCTTCACGCCGAAAGAGACGACGCCGCAGGACCCGTTCGGGAGGTACTTTTGAGCGAGTTCGTAATATCGATCGCCCTTCAAGCCGGGGTAAGTAACCCATGCGATTTTGTCGTTTGCTTCGAGCCATTCGGCGACTTGTTGGCCGTTTTCCGCATGGCGCTTCATGCGCAGGTGCAGCGATTCCAAGCCGAGGTTCAGCAGGTACGCGTTCATCGGAGATTGGATCGAGCCGAGGTCGCGCATGAGCTGAGCGGTGCATTTCGTAATAAAGGCGCCCGCTTGCCCAAATTTTTCAGCGTAGACGATACCGTGATAGCTTTCGTCGGGCGTCGTCAAGCCGGGGAACTTGTCTTGATGTTCCATCCAGTTAAAGTTGCCGGAATCGACGATGCATCCGCCGACGCCGGCGCCGTGTCCGTCCATATATTTTGTCGTCGAGTGGGTAACGATATCGCAGCCCCATTCGATGGGTCTGCAGTGGACCGGGGTCGGGAAAGTGTTGTCGACGATAAGCGGAACGCCGTGTTCGTGCGCAACCTTTGCGAAGCGTTCGATATCGAGGACGGCCAAGGCGGGATTAGCGATCGTTTCGCCAAAGACCGCTTTGGTGTTCGGCTTAATCGCGGCGCGCAGCTCGTCTTCCGACGCGTCCGGCTGGACGAACGTGAAGTCGACGCCCATGCGGCGCATCGTAACGTTGAACAAGTTGAAGGTGCCCCCGTAGATGGCCGACGAGGTTACGATATGGTCGCCTGCCGACGCGAGGTTGAATGTGGAGAAGAAGTTGGCCGCTTGTCCGGACGAGGTCAGCATCGCCGCGGTTCCGCCTTCGAGGGCGGCGATTTTCGCTGCAACAAAATCATTCGTCGGATTTTGCAGACGAGTATAGAAATATCCAGACGCTTCGAGGTCGAACAATTTGCCCATCGCCTCGCTCGATTCGTAGCGAAAAGTCGTGCTCTGGATGATTGGGATTTGACGAGGTTCGCCGTTCTTCGGGCGGTAGCCCGCTTGAACGCATTTCGTTCCAATTTGTTGATTCATTTCTGTTCTTCTGTATTTTGCGCCGTTTGATCAATTGGCGGCTAAGCGCTCCGCGAGATCAGTAATTAACTTGCATTGGCTTAGTCGATGTGTTATTCTTGTTTCAACGCGTCGAGCGGCACGCTTTGACGCGCGTTACGTTAGAGTATTATACCAATCTGGCACACGCTTCGAAAGGGGGCGCATATTATGAAAATTAACCTGTTGAAAAAGGCGTCGATTAGCGCGGCGTTGTTCTTTTGCGGCGCGTTCTTAGCGCTTGCCGCGCGCGGTTCGGAGGCGGAAATGAAAGAGATTGCGTCTCGCGCCGAAAAAATTGCGCCGGCGCTTGCCGAAGCGCCCGATATTGGAGCGCGCTCGGCAGGTCGCGCCCCTTGGGATCGCCTTGCGCAGCTCGGCAGCGCGCAGCGAATCGTCAAAGAGGCGGAAAGACAGCTGAAACTAGAGAATCCTGACCTGCCTGAGGAACTCTACAAGGAATTTTACGAAAACGGCAATCGTTCGCGTTATCAAAGCAAGTTTGGCGCGTTGAATAATCGAGTCGAAGTCTTTGCGCTTGCCGAGACGTTCGAGAACCAAGGTCGATTCGTCGACGCGTTGAACGACGCTATCCTATACCTTTGCGAACAGCCGTCGTGGGTCTTGCCCGCGCACGACCGAAACGCGTCTGTCTACGACCAAAAAGACGTCTATTCGGATCTTGGCGCGACCCTTGCCGCTGGAAATTTAGCCATAGCGGTGAATTTGCTCGCCGACAAACTGCCGCCGGAAACGGTCGCGCTCGCTAAGGCGGAAATTGAACGACGTGTCTTAGCGCCTTATCGCGACGCGGTCGCGGGCGGCAATTTTATGACGACGGTCAACGCGATTCAGGAGAACCTGCCCCCGTCGATCATTGAAAAGCTGAAAGCGGAGATTATGCGCCGCGCCTCGACTAAGAACACGCCCGATCTTGCGGATAAAGTCGCCGACAAGGTCAAGGCGGGGATGTGGTGGGTCCGCACGACGAACAACTGGAGCGCCGTATGTCACGCGGGCACGATCGCCGCGGCGCTCAACATTGTGGAGTCGCGCGAAGAACGCGCGTTCTATCTTGCGGCGGCGGATTATTTCTCCGAAACGTTATTTATGCAAGGGTTTACAAACGACGGCTATTGTTCCGAAGGGATGGGCTATTGGAACTACGGGGTCGGCAACTATATGATCCTCGCTTCTTTAGCGCGCGTCGCCACCGACGGGCGTCTCGATATGTTCCGTTTCCCGAAGATGCAGGCGGTTCTCGACTACGCGCCTAATTTAGAGATCGCGCAAGGGAACTACGCCGTCTTCGCCGACTGTTCTCTGAACGCCAGGCCGAGCGCGTTGTACGTCGGATACCTGAGCCGCTTGAAGAACTACGGCTACACTGCCTTTGAAGTCGCCGGTTTGGGCGACAACTTCAACGTCGGCGACCTGATGCAGGCGACGTCTTTTGGGTTCGATAACGAGGTTACGTTTGCCGAGAATCCTGCCGAAGCGACGCCGCTCAAACTGCCGATTCGTTCCGATTTTCCAGACGCGGGCGTGATGATCTGCCGACCTAGTCCGGACGCCGTCGGCCGCTATTTCGCAACGGCGTTTAAGGGCGGGCATAACAACGAGATGCACAACCACAACGACGTCGGCTCGTACACGCTGATTTTAGGCGACGCCGCTGAACCTAAGGCGCCCGTCGCCCTGATCAGCCAAGATCCCGGCGGGGAGACCTACACGGCGCGCACGTTCGGACCGCGCCGCTACGAGGGGCAGCTTCTCAATTCTTACGGTCATCCGGTTCCGCTGATTGCGGGCAAACTGCAGTCGACCGGCGCAAAAGCGCAGGGCGTCGTGCTCGAAAAGACGACGTCCGACGAAAAAGACGTCGTTGCAATCGATTTCAAGTCGGCGTACGACGTCCCGACCCTTACCGCATTGACCCGCAAATTTGAATTTGTGCGCGCCAGCGGCGCCGAGTCGGGCAGCTTCACGATCACCGATACCGTCGCGTTTGAAGAAGGCGCCGCCGAAACGTTCGAAACGGCGATTATTACTTTCCAACAATTTGAGATTCAAGAGAACGACGAAGGCTTGACGATCAATATCGCCGACGCCGAAGTCGCCGTCTCCGCAGTCGACGCCGACGGCGCTAAGCTCAAGATCGTTGCAGAAACGACGATCGTCGGCGAAAACGACGAATCGACGCCGAAGAAACCGACTAGAATAGCTCTTCGTATCGACAAGCCCGTCAATTACGCGACTGTTACTCAGCTCTTTACAGCCAAGTAAGGGGTCCTGACAAAGAGAGAAACGTTCAAGCGTCCCGCCGACGTTCCCGCGTTCGGTCGGGCGCTTGTTCACGCTCGCAGCGCTTAAAAGATTTGCGACACGCGCTGCAGCGCCGTCCTATCCTTGCCGAGCGCGTTTGATTTCGTCGATTGTCAAGAAATACAGGATATTGCAATGAAAAACTTCATCCTGAAACATCGTTGGCGCTTTTTGACCCTTCCCGTTTTCGGAACGTGGTTTTTCTTTGTGAACGCCATGAACGTAACGTCTTATAAAAATCATATGGGCGCTGAGTTGTTCGGCGCTTTTCCAAATATGCGCTCGTGGGCGGCGGCGCTCCTTTTCTTCTGCTGTTTTGCGTGCTGGGTCTGCTCGTTGCTGGGGATCGTCGCCGAGCTGACCTATTGGTTCAAAAGAGCCAAAGAGAAGCAATTGCGTCGTAACGACTGTTATCTTGGCATAATTTCGGGCGTCGTGATATTGCTGAACATAGGCGCCTGGATCGCGCTCGTATGGAGCCGTCTCTTCGATATAGCGGTGTTATTTGCCTCCAGCCTTGCCTATCTTTTGCAAGTTTTAGTCGAATGCTTTAACGCGCCCGTCTAGTTTTATCTCAGGACGCGCTGTTTACTGCGTTTCTGTATTTCTAAAAAGGAGGCGCCAAGCCTGTCTGCAGGCGTAAAAAAACGGCTGGGGAAGAATCCTCAGCCGTTTTGTAAAATATTTCAACGAATCGTAATTAACCGCAGGTCGTTACTCTTTTTCGTCGTAATAATCTTTGATCGACTGCATCGTTTCGGTCGGGTAGTCGGTGGCGAACGAAGCGCACCCGGCGTCAAACAACGTCTTGTAGGTCGAGTACTTGTCGCCGTTTGTCCAAGAGAGGGTCTGGAAAATGACGCCTTTCTTGCGCAATTCTGTGCCGCAGTAGCGCAGGACTTCCGGAGTCGGCTTCACGGCGCCATTTTCGTCGGCAACGACGTGAATTTGCAAGCCCCAGAGCCCTTCAAAATTGGCGTCGCGGATTTTGTCAAATCGTTCGACAACGTCGTCCGCAGTTCCTCCCCAAGTGGTCGGCGTCCACAGCAACGCTTTCGAGCGCGGCGCGAACTTCTTCCAAGTCTTGATTTGGTCGTAACTTGACGAGGCTAAGATGATTTGCGGATGAACCGACTCGGTCTTTTTAGCGAGCAGTTCGAAATCGATCTGTTTCACGTCGAAGTAGATTAAACGGGTCGGGTCCTCTTGGAGCGCGTCGATCATTTCGTCTAAGTCCGCCATCTTTTGGCCCTTGAACTCTTCGCCCTTGTAGGCGCCGACGTCCAACTGACGGCATTCTTCATAGGTGAAATCTTTAACGCCCATCTTGCGCGCGTCTTCTGGAGCGCTCGGAATAATCCGTTGGAAATCGTTGTCGTGGAACGACACAATGACGCCGTCCTTCGTCATGCGGACGTCCGCTTCCGGGACCAACCCTTTTGCCCAAGCGGCGCGGAACGTTTCGAGCGTGCCCTCGGGCGCCTCGTTGCCCATGCCGCGATGCCCTTGAACGGAGACCTCGTCGACGGGAATATTGTCGCGGACGTTCCAATCTTCCGGAGATTCCGCATAGAATTCGTCGATCGCCTGATAGGCGCTGTCGGGACGGTCCGTGCCGAATCCCATCGAGCCAAGGCGGATCAGGGTCTTGTAGAACTCGACGTCAGACGCCGCGCCCGGACAGTCCTTCGTTCGCCAAGGCATCGTTTGGAATTCGATTCCACGCCTGCGCAGTTCGTTGGCGCAAGCGCGCAAGCATTCTGGCGAGGGCTTCAGGTTGCCTTCGGCGTCTTTGGCGACGTGGATCTGCAGGCGCTTGACGCCCTTGAAGTTTTCAGCGCGGAGCTTTTCGAACCGTTTTTCGACGTCGGCGTCGGTATAGCCGCCCAAGCCCATCCACAGCGTGGCGTCGTAGTCTTCGCCGCAGATATCCGCCCATTTGGCGAGATCCGCTTCGTTGCCGGACGTGAGCGTTACTTGGAACCGAACGTCATAGACCGCCTTGGCGAGCTGTTCGAAATCGACTTTTTTCACGTCGATAACGATCGCGCGCCGATTGTCTTTCTTCAGCGCTTCGACAATTTCTTCGATAGAGACGACTTTCTCGCCCTTGAATTGTTCGCCTCGGAACGCCCCGATATCGAGCGCGCGGACTTCGTCGTAAGTGAGCGTTTCGACGCTCTGTTTCTTCACTTCTTCCGGCGCGTCCGGCCGGATGCGCGCGAAGTTGCCGTCATGGAACATCATGATATGGCCGTCTTTGGTCGTGCGGACGTCGACTTCTGGGACGCCGCCCATATCCCACGTGAGTTCGAGAGACGAGAGGCAGTTTTCCGGCGCGAGATCGCCGGCGCCGCGGTGCGCTACGACCGTGATCGTCTCGCGCGCTTTATTGCGAATTGTCCATTGCGCTTCTGCAGCAGAGAGCGCGGCGATAGAACTGAGGAACGCGGCGCAAAGGAGCGCGGTCGTTCCAAATATATACGAACGCTTCATTGTCGTCCTTTCCTGATAGTGGTAACTTGTGGAAATAATTGAGTTGGGGCGCAGCAACGCCATTGCGGCAGCCGAGGCGCTGGAGATCAGGATATGTCGAAGTCGTTCGGAATTTCCTCAACGCCGCTGAGATCGCCGTCAACATTTGCCGTACCGCTGCCAAGCTGCATTCCGCCTCGGCTCCAGAATCGGCGCCGTAGGGAGTCGAACGCGTTTAAGACGCGGCTCGGATCGTCCATATCTTCCATTCTGACGACGCCGTCGGTCAGGTCTTTCGTGTACAGAACGATCGTTCCGACGCCCCCTTTGAAATACTTTTGCACAAACGATTGTTCCGACTTAATGTCTTTAATATCGCCAATATGCATCGTATCAGTGCTCTTGTTAAGGATGCCGCGCGTGATCAAGAATGACGTTGCGTTGGGATTGTCTTCGTCAGTACGGATTTCATAGCGGATTCCGTAGATTTTGCAAATCATCTTGAACAGAACCCAGCAGGTAAGAAGAATCGGAATCGTCAAGCAGAGCGCCCAAATCGTTGTGAGTTGGTATTTTAGACTCCACGTGCTGAACTTGTACCAGACCGATTTCTGCGGCGCGGCAGGAGCGGCTGCGGCCGGTTCTTCAACGACAGCTTCTTCGGCGACAGCTTCTTCGGCGACAGCTTCTTCGGCGACTGATTCTTCGGCGACTGATTCTTCGGCGACTGATTCTTCGGCGACTGATTCTTCGGCGACTGATTCTTCAACAGCGGCTTCTCCGGCAGCCGGTTCTTCAACGACAGCCTCTTCGGCGACCGGTTCTTCAACGGCGGCTTCTTCGGCAGCAGGTTCTTCAACGACAGTCTCTTCGGCAGCCGGTTCTTCCGCGGCGGGAAGTTCGTCGATCGACGCGTCTTGCGCGTAGGCGCGCGACGTCAAGAGCGCGAAATCGCAAGAGACGCTCGACGTTTCGGCAACCGGTTGTTCTTCTTTTAGAACGGCTTTTTTCGACTTCAACGCGTCGCAGCTGCATCGCGCTCCCAAGACGATAAAAGCGATCCAGACGATCGCCACTAGGAACCAATACGGATAAAACGCCTTTCTCGAAGGACGACCGGAACGCCACGGACCTGCTGAAGCTGCTGGTTTAGCGGTATTTTTATTAGTGTTTTCCATGGATACGTTTCTAATTTCTCTGAAGAGTGAACGTTAACGCCGTCGCGTTTTTCCGCGCCTGTTGCGCATACACATTAGACGTTTTGGCGTCTTCTGACGCCGTTATTCTATCATAAACAGAATAACGGCGCAATAAAAGAACAAAGGTTTTTTGAGGTCGGCGCAGAGTTATTTCCAGACGTCTTGTCGTTGATAGGTCGTATGGAAAAGCGCTTCGCGTTGTTCGTCTCCGGAAGGTCCGGCGAAATTCTGATAGAAGGCGGCGATTTCTGGATTGTCGCTTGCGACGCGGATCGTTTCCTGCTGGTCGATTTTTTTGAGCCCTTGCGCGCGCTGCGCTCGAATTTCGTTGGTCGGTCGTTCTGCGCCGTCAATTTTCGGCTGTCCTCCGCCTCCGACGCATCCTCCGGGACACGCCATGACTTCGACGACGTCGTAGCTCGCTCTGCCGCTCTTGATCTGATCGAGGAGTTCCCGCGCGTCGGCAAGTCCGGAGACGACCGCGGCGCGAATCTTGTAATTGCCGACTTCAACGGTCGTTTCGCGAAGCCCCGCGATTCCGTCGACCGCGCTCAGCTCCATCGCCGCCGCAGAGGGCGCCTCCCCGGTAACGTCTTGGCTGAACTGGCGTACGAGCGCTCGAAGGACGCCGCCCGTGTAGCCGAAGATCTTGCCCGACCCGCTGCCGGTCCCGAGCGTCGAATCATATTCCGCGGGCTCGAGCTGGTTGGGCGTCAGTTGGAAGTAGGACGCCCACGAGCCCAGTTCGCGCGTGGTGAGCGCGTAGTCCAAGTCGCGGAACGCGCCGTCGCGTTTCCAAAATTTAGCGGCGGCGACATTTTCCGACCTGGTCGCTTCATATTTCTTTCCAACGCAGGGCACGAAAGCAACGTTGACGACGCTCGCGGGGTCGATTCCCTTTTCTTTGGCGAACGTCGTTTTGATCGCCGCGCCTTGCGCAAGAATAGGGCTGCGCGTCGTCGAAAGATTCGGTATGAATTCCGGATAGAACGTTTCGACAAAAGTAACCCAGGCGGGGCAGCAGCTGGTAAACATAGGTCCCGGCGTCTTGGAATCGAGCCGTTCTTTGAATTCGCGCGCTTCTTCGACCGTTACGAGGTCGGCGCCGAAGGTCGTGTCCAAGACGTAATCGAAGCCAAGCTTTTTCAACATGGCGACGATTTGACCTTGCAGATTAGCGCCGGGCGCGAGCCCAAAGAGCTCGCCGAACGCGACTCTAATCGCCGGGGCAGTCGTCGCGACGAAGACGCGTTTCTCGCTCTTGTCTGCGGCTTTTGCCGAGCGCGCCATCGCGATTCCGACGTCGACAAAGTCAATTTTTTCATGCAGGACGTTGTGCCGACACGCCGTAACGCATTGTCCGCAGTGCATACAGAGCGTTTTGACCGACGGCTTGAGCGCTTCCGGCTTGTACCAGTGCGCGATTTTTTGTTCCATACACGCGGCGTCGCAGCGGCCGCAGTTCATGCAGCGCATCCCATCGCACTCAATAGACGGATTCGACGGATCCGGGACGACGGCGTCGGGCGCTATGCCCAGCCATTTCCTATTGCGCTTGTATTCTGCGTACGTCTTGAACCCGTCAAGGTTGTACGGAGGCGTCTCCTCAGCTGCAAACGCAGGAAGACCGTTGAGCGGGGTCAACACGGCTCCCGCAGAGAGAAGCGCAGATTTCAGAACGTTTCGTCGAGTTGGCATTTCAGGCTCCAAATTGGCAAGGGTAAGGCGGGATTCTAAGGCGCGGCAGTAAATGGAACGCCGCGTTTGCGTATTATACAAGGACCGCGACTGAATCGCAAGTGAGGTTGCACAATAGGAAAAAATATTACAACGTCCCCAATTCCGGTATTTTTCGTTAGATAAAGTGGGCGGAGTCATAAAATGATGTTGTCTAAATTGACGCAATTCGTTATATTACATAGTTGGGGAGCAGCCGCTGGAAATGATTGTGAGGCTTGCAACAAGTAATCGAGACGACGAGAGGCCGTTGACATGAGTAACCGAACCGAACGAACGCGAATTAGCGTATCAAGAGCCGCGCTTATTACGGCGTTTCTTGCGACGGCGTTTTTAGCGGCGTCGAGCGTCGCCTGGAGCGCCGAGGGGGACGATCTCATCAACCAAGGAATGACGCACCATCAGGAAAGAAACTATGACGCGTCAATTGCCGCTTTTGAGCGCTATATTCAGCTCTATCCTAACGGCGCGAGCCGTAATCAGGCGGAGCTTTACGCCGGTCATGCGTATATGCTCAAGGATAGGTACATCACGGGCGAGTCGGCCAATGCCGCGCAGAATCACTTCAATAACATTTTGCGTCAAGGCCCCAACGCGCGTTTCTACAAAGAGGCGGCTTTTCACACGGCTCACTTGGCTTATGAGATGCGTAATTTTGCCGACGCCAAGTCTTTGTTTGAAAAGTTTCTGCAGCAGTATTCTTCCGACGGTTACGCCGTCTACGCGCTCTACTATCTCGCCAATTGCGAACGGGAATTTAGGAATTACCGAACTGCAATACAGCTCTACGAACAAGCGCTCGACAAAGACCCCGATTCGTCTGTGCGTTGGAACAGCGCGCTCGAGCGCGCGACCTTGATTGGCAAGCTGGGCGATTTCAACATTGCCGAACGCGAACTGTCTAATCTTGCGTCGACGAGCAATCTTCCCGCCGACATTGCCGGTCAAGTCGCTATTCAGCGCGCGCTGATTCAGATTGTTCAACAGCAGTTCGACAACGCTATCGACGTCCTTGAGCGCTATGTCGCCCAATATCGCAACTATAACGACACGGTCGCAACCGACACGCTGGCGACAGTCTACCTGCACGAAGCGTACGCCTATTACGCTAAAAAAGATTTTCAAAAAGCGATCAACGTCATCGAGACGAATCTCGGAAGCAATAAAAACACGCTCATTCCAGAGGCGGCTTTGTTCAAAATCAAGCTGCTTCTCGCAGTCAAGCGCAAGAGCGACGCGGCGGCGCTCCTGGCAAGCTATGCAAATTCGAACCACGGACGCCAGAGGCCGGACGTCGTTACATCCTATCAAGCGATGCTCGACCTCATGGACGGCAAGTACGACGCCGTTATCTCGTCCCTTACGAAAATGCTGATGGTCCAAGAGACGACGACGTCGTCGTCGAACTATGGAGCGGGCAATACGGGCGTCCATGGGAGTTTTTATAACGACGCGACGCCTACGGTAAAGATCGGATATTTTAGTAAGACTGGCGGACAGAATCTCGAGCCCCTCGCTTGCGTTGAAGCGTGCGGCGTCTTGATTCTGGGCTATGCGAGCCGCTATGCCGAGAAAAACGACCAGCGCGACGCGAATTATCAAGAAGCAATTTACCGGGAGACGAGCCGGTACGCCCAGTGGCTCAACGACCCTATGGTAACGCTCCTTGTCAGAGGGATCGACACGCGCAGAAAGACCGCGCTGACGAAACCCGCAGCCGCCGTGAACGACCCGTTTTACGTTACTACGCCTTATGCTTCGAGCGGATACAGCTCCACGCCCGGACAATTTGTCGATCCGACGGACTCCAGCGATTTCAGTCGGCCGGGGTACTACGTGCCCGGTAGCACGCAAACTACCTATCGTCCCAGCGACTACTACACCAGCGATTCGTATCGTTGGGGCAATTGGCAGGATCCGCAAACATACGATTCAAACAAAACGCCCGTGAACACGAGCAGCCAATACAACACGGATCCGAACAGGCGCAATCCGAACGCGTCTGGAGCTCAGGGGCAGGGCGGAACAACCAATCAGAACCAGCCGACAGGCGCGCAAGGGGCAGGAACAGGTCCGCAGGAGCCCGTGCGTATTACGGTTGCAGAAGCCAAAAGAGCGCTCGCGAAAGCGGAGAATTTCTTCTACAATCAGGAATACGAGCGCGCCAACGAGGTCTTGCTCGAAACGCTGACGTCCTCGGAGACGTTCTGGCAAGACTGCCCCGGCGTCGCGCCGCAAATTGCGCTCCTGCGCGCAAACGCGCTGACTCAGCTGGGCATGAGATCGGAGGCGCAGATGTCTTACGACGACGTCATCGAGCATGCGCCCGCGTCGCCGGAAGCGACGATCGCCGCCGCAAAAGTCGGGTTCAACCTCGACGCGCTTGGCAGAACCGAAGAGGCGGTGAAGTATCTGCGCCGCGCGACTTTTGGCGGAGCTGTGAACCCCTTTACCGATAGAGCGCTTTATTTCCTAGGGTTGAACGAAAAAGAACGCGGCAATATTAACGGCGCCAAACAGGCGTTTGAGCGCGTCTATCGCGATTTCTCAATGAGTCCGTACTGGAGCCACGCGACGTGGGCGCTCGCCTCCCTTGAAGCGGAGGCCGGTTCCGACGTCGAAGCGGAAAAGCTCGTCAATGAAGCGTTGAGAAATAAGCCGGACGCCGCGATTATCGATTACTTGCTCTTCTTGAAGGGCGAAATTGCGCTGCGCGCAAAAGACTATACCAAGGCGCTCATCGCGTTTGACATGATTGTCGAACAGTATCCCGACAGCGATCTGTACTCCAGAGCAATCAATCGGTTAGCGGTGGTGCCTGAGAAGTTCCGAAGCAATTTCGATTACGAAAAAGTATTTGAAGAGGAGCGTCAAGCGCTTCAGCAAGAACAGCCGCCGCAGCGACAGCGTCCGCCTCTTGCGCAGCCTCCGGAGAATCAGGGCGGTTCAGGCGCTCAAGGACCTTCTCCTCGACGAGGATTAGAGGGGGCGGACGGGCAACAAACGCGTCCCGCGCCGCAAACAGGCTCTAACGCGCCCAGGCCTGCCTCGACTTCGACGTCCGCGAATCCTCCTGCAAACTCGTCCTCGGCGCCGAAGAACTAGTCTCTTCTGATCGGCTCCTTGCCGACGTCTCCAACATAAAGCGCGCTTAATCGTCATAACGTCGGTTGAGCGCGCTTTTTCTAAACAAGACGGTTCGGAAAGACTTGCTGCGCTTTACGTCGGCGAGGTTCCGCCAGCGCGAGTTCTGCAAATACGATTAAGGCAAGCGCCGACCATAGGACAGGCCGCCAGTCAAACGCGTTGTCTTCTGAGCTTTGAGGCGCTGAAAGATCGACGCTCGGGAACTCCAAGACTTTTTCAACAAGCGTTATGAAATAGGGCGCGAGCGCGAGCGCCCCGTCGTTTGGGTCCGGCGACGGGCCAAACCAGTACCAATGAGGATTCAAGCGAGAAAACGTCGGCGTTCCAGTTCCAGAATCGCTCAGCAGGGGCGCGGCGTCGGCGCCAGAGGTAACGACGGCGCGATCAACCGGAAGCGCGTCGAGACGCGCGGCGCTTGCGTCCGGAAAGATCTGAGCTAGTGGGGACGGCGAGACGAACCTTTTGGCCGCTTTGTTGAATTCTTCTAAGGACGAGACGGCGTCGAGCCCCATCTTCTTCCATACTTCCGTCCAGCGCTCGGGCGACGTTCGCGGTCCCGACCATGCCAAGACGAATCGTTCGTTGGAGGCGTACTCGGTCAGTTTTTCGAGTTCGGCGGCGGTTGGAACGGAGAGGTCGGCTAGAACGAGCGCGTCGTAACGGCGCAGCGCCGCCAGGGAAAGGGACGCCAATTCCGCAGAATCGATCCTATCGACGTCAATTTTCGAGTCGTCGAGCGCCCAAGCGAGATAGTCGGCGACGCTTGGCGCGTCAATAGGGGTCGGGTAGAGGTCGGGCCCGGAGTCGGCGCCGTCGACAATGAGGAGTCGGCTGGGCATACGCGGGGCAGGCGCGCTTTCGGCGGACGCAGTCGGCGTCGGCGCCGCTGTCGGAAGGTTCCAGAGAAGTACGAGAATCGCGATCGCAAGGGAACGAAGAGCGGCCAGCGCAATCTCCCGCAGGCGTCGCTTACGGACGGCGCGTCGGTCTGCGACAAGAAAAAAAGGGGCAAAGAGTACGCGCTGGACGCGACGCGGACGCCGAAAAAGGGGCGTCCACGGAAGGATCGTCAAGAGTAGCGGGAGCAGTTTGAGCATACCTTTACCCCAAAACCCAAAATAAAACGCGCGGCGTTTCAATAAGCCGCGCGCTCTTATAACGTTATGTTGCGATAAGCGTCCTTTCGGCGCCCTATTTCAGCCCGGTCGCAGAAACCATGATACTGAAAATATCGCCGTTGTAAATATACGTACCGTCAAAGTTCCACATTTCGCCAGCTTTTTCGTCGTCGCCCCGGACGAATTGAGCATAGTTCTCGGCGCCGACGCCCTTGATATAGATAGGGACAAGGGCGTTCGTATGGCCCGATGAAAGGTATTGGACGTCTGGAACTACCCCTTTTTCCGTTTCTGGAACAGGTTGGAGCCCGTTAAAGACGTCGTCCTTCTCGCTGTATTTTCCGTCGTTGTTCACGTCGTCAAACGTTCCCGCGCCCCAGATTTGACCTGTTTCATGGTCGGCTGTAACGATCATAATCGTTTCGTCCCAGGAGGAATACTTTTCAACCCAGTCGACGGCTGCGTCGATCGCCTTAGAGAACGCGGCGTGTTCGAGAACCGATTTCGCGGCGTTTCGACCATGGTTTGCGCGGTCGATGTTCGCCCCTTCGACCATGAGATAGAACCCATTGTCTGTTTGAGAAAGGACGTTGAGAGCGCCGAGCGTCATTTCGGTCAAGCTGGGAGTCGCTTCGACCGTTTCTTTCGTGAAACGCTCAATCATCGATTCGGGATCGTCTGCGTCGCCGTCAATGGGCGCGACGTCGTCGCAAGAGCGGGCGACGCCAAGAACCTTCTTAGGCAGTTCGGCGCCTTGGTCGGGCGTTTTCGCGGCAAGCGCTGCGAAATCGGCGCGTTCTTCCATGAAGGTCCAGCCGTTATAGCCGTCGTTCGAGCTGACTTTTTCCCAGACGCCGCGGCCGCCGACATATTGATAGTTCAATTCGTCGGCGCTTTTGTCAATTTTTCTGCCGTTGTTATAGGCTGGACGCCCCGCTCCCATGAGTACGCTAAGAGTAGGATCGTTGATTTGTTCCGTAGAAATTTCTTCGTAAGCGTTGCGGCTGATGTTGTGCGCGCTCACACAAGCCGGGGTTGCGTGAGAGATTTGGCACGAGACGACGACGCCGACCGAACGACCGGCTTTGCAGTTCATACTGGCGAAGTTTTCGAGTTTTTCGCCCGTTATTGAGTAGTTGACATAGCCATTGACCGTTTTATGACCAGTGTTAATCGCCGTGGCGGAAGCGGCGGAGTCGGTCGTTGCCGTATGCGCGTGGCGATAGTTGCCGCCTTGAGGTCCCTTCCAGAATTCTTCCGGAACGTACCCGAAATCGGTCTCCGGGTTCCACTGGGCGTCGCCGTTGGCGTCCTTGTGAATAGAAAAAGTAGCGACGGAACCCTTGACGGGGAACTTGTGGTATGCAAGGCCGTCTGCTTTGCCGACGCGCCAGTAGGATCCCATAATATCGGAGTTGAACCCCATGCCGTCGCCAATGAAGAGGATGACGTTCTTCGCTCGAGGTTCTGCCGCGTCAGCGACAAATGAGCCCGTGAAATAGAGCGCCGTTGCCAAACTTACAAAAATGAGCCCGCGTTTTGTTAAATGATTCATAGTTTTCTCCAAAAGGCTTGACTGTTTAGCACAAAACTTCGTTTTGAACAAAATGCGACGATGCGAATTGCCCTGTAAAATTTTGTCCGTTCATTCTACCGGAGGAGTAAATAGTTAAAAGAGACTAACTTGTAAATTGCGTGTGAAGTTTTTGTAAAACGGTCAACCCCCTTAGACTGTATTGTTCGAAACAGACGTCCGTCAATGAAGAATAGGTCCTCTGAACGCGCGTGGAATTGCATTTCGAAACACAGAGGGCCATACGGGACTCGTTGGTATAGAACGGATGGTTCGACATTGCTGCACAAAGTGATTGTAAGTTGCGAACTAGCCTCAAGGTCCTATGAATAGCGTCAACTACGGGCTTTTTTTCGGCGCCTCTGCCGGACCCTCGCAAACACAGGACCGACGTCGGCTCGTCAGGAGGGGGTGGCGCGACGCAGTTGGAGTTGGTTTGACGCCAGAAGGTTCCAGAGAAGAACACAATGCGTTGCTGAAGAACGAAGAGCAGCGGGAGCTGTTTGGGAGTCTCTCTATGCAATAATAAAGCGCGCGGCGTTTCAATAAGCCGCGCGCTCTTATGACGTTATGTTGCGATGAGCGTCCTTCCGACGTCTTATTTCAATCCGGACGCCGAGGTCATGATACTGAAAATATCGTTGTTGTAAATGTATGTGCCGTCAAAGTCCCACATTTCTCCAGCTTTTTCATCAACGCCTCGGACGAATGCAGCATAGTTCTCGGCGCCGACGCCCTTAATGTAGACAGGGACAAGGGTGTTCGTATGACCCGATGAAAGGTATTGGACGTTCGGAACTTCGCCTTTTCCCGTTTCTGGAACAGGCTGGAAGCCGTTGAACGTATCGTCTTTCGCGCGGTATCTTCCGTCGTCGTTGTCGTCGTCAAAAGTTCCCGCGCCCCAGATTTGGCCCGTTTCGTGGTCGGAAGTAACGATCATGATCGTGTCGTCCCAAGAGGAATACTTTTCGACCCAGTCGACAGCGGCTTCAACCGCCTTGGAGAATCCGGCGTGTTCGAGGACCGATTGCGCGGCGTTTTTGCCATGGTTCGCATGGTCGATATTCGACCCTTCGACCATGAGGTAGAATCCGTTCTGATTTTGAGAAAGAACGTTAAGAGCGCCGAGCGTCATTTCGGTCAAGCTGGGGGTCGCTTCGACCGTTTCTTTGGTGAAACGCTCAATCATCGATTCGGGATTGTCCGCGTCGCCGTCGATCGGAGCAAGGTCGCCGCCGGAACGAGCGACGCCGAGAACCCTCTCGGGCAGTTTGGCGCTTTGGTCGGGCGTCTTTGCGGCAAGCGCTGCGAAATCAGCGCGTTCGTCCATAGAGGTCCAGCCCTTATAACCGTCGTTCGCGCTGACTTTTTCCCAGACGTCGCGTCCTCCAACGAATTGATAGTTCAGTTCGTCGGCGCTTTTGTCAATTTTTCTGCCGTTGTTATAATCGGGGCGTCCCGACCCCATGAGCACAGTCAGCGGCAGGTCCTCGATTTGTTCCTTTGAGATTTCCTCATAAGCGCCGCGGTTAATGTTGTGCGCTGTAGCGCCGGCTGGGGTCGCGTGAGAGATTTGGCACGTGGCGACGACACCGACCGAACGACCAGCTTTGTAGTTCAGGTCGGCGAAGTTTTCGAGTCTTTCGCCCGTCATCGAGTAGTTGATGCGGCTATTGAGCGTCTTATGACCGGCGTTTATTGCCGTGGCGGACGCTCCGGAGTCGGTCGTTTCCGTATTAGGGCGTGTTGACGCTAATTTTTTCATTCGCATTTCCCCTTGAATAATACGGGTAAAATGGCTATTGTTCTCATTATGGAACTTACAAGAGAACAATTTGACAAAATCGCCCCAACACTACCTG
>JAQVHZ010000131.1 GCA_028695965.1 Thermoguttaceae bacterium
CAGCTGTTCGACGACGTTTTTAGCTTTTAAGAAGGCCAGGGCGGAGACAAACGCTTTCGGTTCGGCTTCGCGCAGCCCGTTATTTTCAGCTTCTTCTTCGACTCCGTCTTGCGCGGGCAAAACAGCGAACCGATATTGCGCGTCTTCGAGGAGTTGGCGCCGCCGCGGCGACTGGCTTCCGAGGACGAGTCGAAAGGACTCCGCGCTTTTCTTTGTCGCTTCGAGCTCCCATTGGGTCGCGTTGCCGGGGTCAAATTCAGCTTGGTCGATAAAAGAACAAGACGCGCCGCCTGTTGACGACGCGTCTTGTATAGGAACAAAACCGATAGGAGCCTTTCGACTTGACAAATGTTGTTTCCTTCTTTATTGACTCGATTATTCTGCGGGCGTTTCTGCGGCGGGTTCTTCGACGCTTTCAATAATCTCAACGTTCTCGACGCTCTCGACGACTTCAGGCGCTTCAGCGCTTTCCTCTTCGAAATTCTGTTCTGACGCCGGAGCGAAGGTCATCGGCTTGAATTCGACGTTTGGCAGCCCGAAATAGAACGGGTCTTCAGGGGTTGGCGGACCGTTCGGATCGCGCGAACCTAACCGGACGATCGCCAAGACGCGGCCGCGCGTTTGGGCGGCGGCAACGGGATCGACGCCCCTTGGGACGTCTAAGGTCAGGAGGTCGGGATTATTGCTGGCGTCGACGTTGGACGGATTCTCAGAATTTTCCAAGAAGACGACGCGCGTAACGAGCGAGCCTCTCGTCGCGGCGACGATATCTTCCATCGGCAGGTAGATTTCGACGGGGAAGTCCCAAGCTTTTCCAGCGGGCGGATTGAGCCTGCCGAGGAGTTCGAGGGTCGGGTAGAGAGTCGCTTCCGGGTAGGCTTCGAGGCCCGTGATTCGGAATCGATAGACTGCGTTCACGTCCAACGCAAAGAGGTTCTTGTTCGCCTCGTCGCCGACAAACCCTTCGAGGGCGGCCGCTTCGGCGACTCCGCCTTTGGGGAGCTTCCAAAGGACCGGCTGCATGGACCCTGCCTCGGCGCGAATTTGCGCGAATTGCGCGAGCTCGCCGGTTGGCGGGACGCGCAGACCTTTTCCGATCGGCAACGGCTCAAGAGGACCTTGCCCCATCAGCGCGGTGTTATCGGCAAGAATACAAAGAGCGACTGCTGCGATAATCGCGTTCAGGAATCGGTTCGGACGAATATTAGCGTCGCGTTGAAAGCGTCTTGTGCGAAACATAGCCCTTATTCTTGCGTTCTTAATGTTGAAAAAACGCGGCTCGCTAGCTCCTGGAAGGACCGACGCGCGAATCCGAAAATCGGAGCCGAAACGCGCGCCTCTCGACCGCGTTTCGGAACGTGGAATCGAACGTCGCCGAGCTAAATCGACCCGCGACAAAAGTAAAGCGGCGCAAACGCGCCGCGTTTCATACGCCAATTAGAAGCGAGAACCACTCCAAGTGGAGTCGAGGACCGAAGGAATTCCGGACGAAGGAACCGGGCTGAGATTTTGGAGCGCCGGTTGTTCGGGCGGAAGCGGAACGGTCGGGAGTTCGGCGGTGTTGGTCGCGCTCTCCGCCGCAGGGGAGCCAAAGGCAGGAACGTTGACGCCGGAGATCGGGAATTGCTGCGCGGCGGTAACTTCGGCGGCGTCGATCTCGGTAGGAGTCATGCCTTCGAGGTCCTTGTTGCCGATTTGAACGACGGCAAGAATGGCGCCGCGATTCTGCGCTTCGAGAATCGGGTTGGCGCCCGGCGGAAGCTGCGTGCTGACGACCGTGCTGGCGCCGCCCGCCAACGCGAGGTTTTGATACTGCTGCGAGGGCAGGAAGACGACCTTCGTGACGAAGTTGCCCGCAAGGACGTTTTCAAGATCCTGCATCGAGAATTCGATCGGGAGCGCGTTGTGATCGAGATACGCTTTCGTACGCGGCGAAACGGCGTTGATCGTCAACGTGGGGTAGAGGGTAAGCTGCGAATTAGGAAGGTTCGACAGCTTGAGACGATAGCTGCGCGCCGTTTGGAAGTTCGGCTTCTTGGTTTGCGGCTTGCCGGGATCTTCGCAGAGGATCGGTTCAGAATCGAAGAGGCCGAGCGCGCCAACGTCGTAATTAATCGTCAAACCTTTTGGACCCTTGAACGCAACTTGCGCGAATTCAGGCGCGCGCGCGTCGACCATCACTTGCGCCTGCGCAGCGGCGGCGGGATAGGGGGCGACCATAGGACCAGGAACACGTCCGACGACGCCGCCGCGGAACGGACCGGCGCCACAAGCGACGACAACAGTAAGAGCCAGTAAAAGCGCTTTGCTACGCATCTGTTTATCTCTCCATATTAAGGCGTCAAGCCGATGATTTAGGTTAGCGGGGCGTATGAGACGAGGTCTCAACGTCCAGCGTCGCGCGCCGCGGACATACCTGCCGACGACGAGCCTACGCGAAAAAACCAAGAGCCGACAAATGACCAAGGGTTATTGTTATTGCTCAGTCGGACGCAGAGCGCTGTTTATCGCTCAAAAGGACATAACGCGCGCGAGCGCATATCTTACTCGGCATAACCGAGCGCCGCCGCAGCGCCTCCATATCGACCGGACGCGACTTTAGTTTCTCATTCTTCTATTATAAACTTCGCTTGCTTGTTTAGCAAGAAAATTTATCTTGATTCTCCCCAATAATAAGGGATTAGGCGTCGCTAAAAAATGACTGATAAATTTTAACGTTATATTCGACGCCATCGTTTTAAATGGGCTCGTAACGTTAAACAGTCGTTAGTTTTTTCGGCGTCATGGCGTTTTAAATTTTGCTCTTTTGTTCAAGAAAGGGCTTTTGTTTCGTAATTTTGTTACGCTGACGACGGTATTTCCGGCGAGACCGATTAAGGCGCTTGGCTTGATTTTGAGGGTTGTTTATGTTGCGCAAGATAAGCGGTCTTGGCGCTCTTCTTTTGTAAGTCTGCGCTGAGTCGCTCTTGAATTAAGAGCGGTTTTCCGGTATGATTGTTCCGCCGATTTTGGACAGTTTTTTTGCGGCTCCAGTAAGCGCGTTAGAGTGAGGGCGATCGCCGTGTCAGAGAGAAACAACTCGAAAAATAAGTTGACGTTCGTTGCTAAGACGGTTCTATGGTCGTCTTTTATCGTCGTTGCGTGCTGGCAGGCGCGTTCTTTTTCGGAACGTATCTCCGACGGCTCGTTGAACAACGCGCCCTCTTGGCGTCAGGATACGGACACGGACCGTCTTTTCCAGGCGTCGTTTCAGCAGTTAGAGAGTTTGACGAGTCTTTCGGCGGATATAGAATTCGAGTCTTCCCTCTTTGGGAACCGATATTTTGGGCGCGGGAAATATAAAGAGCTGTCGAGCGGGGGCGCGTTTGGCGTTTCTCGCCGCACTCCTTTTGAAACTAAGAAGTTTCTTTTGGACGCGACCCTATCTTCTTCGGGCCTGAACGAGCCGCCGCAAGACGCCGACCAGGAGGATAATTTCCTTACGATCGTCTGCGATTGCGACGCGTTGGTGTGGTGGAAATACTCGTCGATAAACGGACAGAAGGAGCTTGAGCGGATCAATTTTGAAGAGCTTTGGAGGCTTTTTCAGCAGTTGGACCCCGCGGAGACAGAGGCGCTACGCGCCAACGGCGTGCCGGATCTCAATTGCGGCTTGAACGGACTGCCGGGCTTAGGCGGTCTGCTTGGTCAGCTCCGGCGCGCGTATGCGTACTATGAATTTGGGCCGACGCCCGAAGTCGTGGAGACGCGCCACGGCGATCGGCTCTACCGCGTGGTCGGCGAGGCGCGCCCTATCTTTTGGGAAGCGATGAAAAGCTCGTTCGGAGTCGAAGAGCTCGACCCCGTATTGAGCGAATATCTGCCCAGCCGAGTCGAAATCTACTTCGATACGAAGTGGTCCTTTCCGTGCAAATTTGCGTTCTACTCGCTCGCCGGCGACGCCAAAAAACCGATTCGACACGACGTCTTTACCGTCTCCTACCTTCCGAATACGGACCCCGTCGCGCCGGAAGAATTTAAGTATGTGCAGCCTCAAAGAAACTCTAAATCGGTGGAAAGCGAGTACCTCGCCGAATCGATCTACGGGATCGCTCTTTGAGCGGGGCGCCGCAGAATCAATCTCATTCCAGCCGGGGATCATTGCTCAGCCGAGCGTCTGCGAGAGAATCGCCAGACCGCAAAGCCAATCATCAAGGCGCCAAGCGCTATTAATACCAAGCGGATTCGGTTCGTTTCCGATACAAACTCCGGTTCCGGAAGTCCGTAATAAGAAAGGGTATATCGAGTCGGATCTGTTGTTTCCTGTGATTGCTCGCAAGTGAAAGAGTCTTCGGAATAAATAGTTGCGCCTATTGACTTATGTTTGCTTGACGATAGAAAAGGAGTTTCACCGTCCGCCTTGTACTCGTTTTGGATCGATTCTTCATACGTGCCGTCTGGAGAAAAAACTGAAACTGCAACGACGCGCCAATCGTTGGGCGTTAAATCTATTCTTCCAGATCGAAAAGAGAAGGGCAGAGGTTCGCTCAAGTCTTTTACCACAGAATCGTCGATCGTAAAGTGTATTCTCAAATTACCATTTTCAATTTTTTCGTACTTATCGACTACACACATGGGCGACGTCATTAACGACATAATTGGGACTCCCTGCGGCAGAAGAAATTCACCCAAGACAGCGCTTGCATACATTTCAAAAAAGCTTTCCGGATTACCGCGAGGGAGGAATGCCTTACTTGTCATAAACTTCCAAAGGTCGTTATGTTTTGCCCTTTTGACAACAGGCTCTAACCTCTCTATTGACCATTCGTCGGATAGGGTTTTCTTGTTCAAAATAAATGTGTAATTTTCTTTGTACCCCCAATCAGTATGGAACTCGTCAGCCTTTCCTTCATTGCCGACTGTGTGTCCAATCAGGCGTGGAAAGTCGCACGCTATTTCTCCATGAACAAAAGAATAGTCGTCCGGATTGTAATCTGACGAATCGTTCGAGCCTATCTTGTGGGCTTTGAGCTGGTATAAAGAAGTTGCAGTAAAAGAGCAACAGTCCAATTGCTTCATCCTGTTTTTCCAAGTTTTTTCAGCATTAGCCTTGAAACTGTCGTAAAGTTCTTGCGAACTGACGTCTGCGGGATCCTGCGCCAGAACAGCGGGCGCTGCGGCAAAGAGCAGGACGAGAACGAGAAGGGTAAGGTTCGTTGTAAAGCGAGGGGACGATTTCATTGTCTTTTCTCCAAGACGACGCGCGTTTTATGACGCTATGGCAAAGGGGAATATAAGCGCCGCCCTTCCGGATTTTTCTGAAAGGCGGCGCGTCAGATCATTGCTCAGCCGAGCGTCTGCGAGAGAATCGCCAGACCGCAATGCCAATCATCAAGGCGCCAAGCGCTATTAATACCAAGCGGATTCGGTTCGTTTCCGATACAAACTCTGGTTCCGGAAGTCCGTAATAGGATAGGGTAACCTGAGCCGGGTCAAGCTTTTCATTCGACAGGTCGAAAGTTAGGACGTCCTCGGTAACTGCTCCAATGCTGAGTGTCCTTTTGACTTTCTTAGAAACAAGAATAGGAAAGTCGCCGTCGGTTTTGTATTCGCATACCATCGATTGTTCCCAACTTCCGTGAGCCAACGTCGCGGCAGAGACGCGCCAATCGTTTGGCGTGAAATCGACGCTCCCGGCTGGAAAATTGAATTCGGCGGGAGCGTCTTGACTGTTTTTGTCCTTTTCTTCGAAGCCTGCGATTGTAAAACGCATCCTTACGTTGCCGTTTTCGAGCGTTTCAAAACTCTCGACGACACATAATGGCGACATAATTAACGACACGACCGAAGTGCGATTATCCGGCAAAATAAATTCAGAAAGGATGTGGTTTCTAAGGAAAACGGAATGAAGGTCGTTCCCTGGCGGATTCTTTAAGAGCTCCTCCCATAGATCGGGACGTTTCGCTTTTTTTAGGACGGGCTCCACGTTTTGTATTGCCCATTCGTCCGACTCGGTCCTTTTTTCCAACTCAATTGGTTGCAGCCCCCGACGATATGAGCCGCAGGAAAATCGCCGCCTTGAACAGCGCCCTCTGACAATAGGAGCGGAAACTTATACTTCCACTCGAAGCTGGCTACCGTATAGGCGGGCTCTTCCTGCGAGTCTGGCATAAGAGCTTTCCACTGCATCGCCCGGGTCGCACTGCCCGACGAATAGGCGCTCAAGCGCTGGATTCTCTCTTTCCAGGCTTTTTCAACGTCAGACTTGAAGCTGGTATTTGCGGGATCCTGCGCCAGAACAGCGGGCGCCGCGGCAAAGAGCAGGACGAGAACGAGAAGGGTAAGGTTCGTTGTAAAGCGAGGGGACGATTTCATTGTCTTTTCTCCAATCAGATAAGGGACGCTACATCTGGACGTCTTCGCACACAAGTTCAATCACAAATTTATACTTTGCAATCTCACAAAATGCTCTTTTCAACATTGTCAGAATATAGTACTCTCTAGCAAAAAAGGAGACGCTAATGTTACGAGGGAGCTATACAAAGGGAGAACGCGATTATTTTTTTCAGA
>JAQVHZ010000132.1 GCA_028695965.1 Thermoguttaceae bacterium
GCATTTTTGAACCTCTGATTGTTGGTAACTTAAATTATTTCAATATGTTATATCATAAAAATGATATTGGTATAGACTTTGGCGACCAATTTTGGGAAAAATGCTGGAAGTTTTGAGAACTTCCCTATTGACAATTTGTCCTTAATGATATACAATATCAACAAAGGTGGCGCTTTCGTTTAAAGGAAAAAACTATGAAACGAAAAATAATTCAGCGCGTTGCAATCCTGGAAACAGTACGTCGGCTCAAAAGTCACCCGACTGCGGACGAAGTGTTTGCAGAAGTTCCCTTGAACATCCGATGATCAGTCTCGGAACGGTCTATCGGAACTTGAAGCAATTAGCGGAAAACGGCGACCTTTACAGCATCGAGATTCCGGGCTGCGCAAATTGCTACGACCATCGTTGCTTCGACCATTACCACGCTCGATGCATCAACTGCTGCAAAGTGTTTGACGTGGATATGGATTACGTCTCTGACTTAGAGAAAAGAATCAAAAATCCTTCCGACTTTGCATTCACCGGATATGACCTTATTTTCAAAGGTTATTGTCATGAATGCCAAGAGAAGCTCTGAGTATCGTTAGAGCCAACAAGGGATACGACTGCGCTTCCGTATAGGACGAACAGGAAAAACTTCTGACGCCGTGTGAATCTCACGGGCGGCGGCGTGAGAGTTCGTGTGTTTCCAGGCGTCAAAGGCGCGCTTAGAGCGCGGAAAACTGTAAATTTCTGTAAAACTGGAGAAATGAAAATGAGAAGTCTTACCACGCTAGAACTCCAATACGCGCATCGTTTCTACGGCTTCAATGGCGAAGCGGCGTATCTGCACGGACACACCGGCGTCCTAACGATCGAAGTCGAAGGCTCTGTTAATATGGGCGTCAATATGGTCTTCCCGTGTAACGAGATTAAAAAGACGGCATGGAGCGTTCTGAAAAACTTCGACCACGCGCTGATTCTTCGAGAAGACGATCCGCTTCTGCCCGCGATCCTCGACGTCTACGAGAAACAAGGGATCAAGGACGGTCATCCGAACAACGTCATGAAAGGCGAAGCGTTCAAGACGGAGCTGGCGACCGCGTATCCCGACTGTCGGCTCGTCGTTACAAAAGAAACGATGACGGTCGAAGGAATGATCAAGATTGTGTACGACCTGCTCAAGGACAAGCTGAACATCGTGAAGCTGACCTTCTCGAGCGGCGACAACAAGGCGTCCCAATGCTACGAATCGAGTCTTGAAGTTGACCGCTGTCCGCTCTGCGGCATTGCGCTCAACGAAGAAGGCGTCTGCCCGAAATGCGGTTATAAGAAAGGATAATCGCGCGGATTTGGTATAAACCACAAAACCGGCTGACCAACAAAGCGCGATCACCTAAAAGCGGTTGCGCTTTTTTCTTTTCTTGGCGCTTAAAAAAGAGCGGACGTCCCAACTAAAAAAATCCTCGGCGCAGATTCTACTCTTTGTATCTTTTTTAATAGAACGAATCACGATCTTCGTCGAAAGAGGCTGACGTCTTGCCTGAAACGCCAAGAAGCTGTTCGTTAAAACGCAGTTGTTTTTTTCCATACCCATTGCAAACAACCCAGCCTGCAAGTAGAATCAGAGCGTTACGAGGTGTAAAAATGGAAAAAAAGAGCAACAACACCGAATATAGCGAACCGCCGACAAATCAGAAAACGATTACGTTCTGGTTCGGCGACGACGTGTCGAAGTTATGGAACCATCGCAACTCCGACTACCGGCGAGGACGACCGCGCGTTTACAGCGACTCCGCGATCGAATCGTTGTTGATTATCCGCAAAATTTTTCGTTTGACCTATCGGAGCGCGGCGGAATTTGGTCAAAATATTTTTACGCTCCTGGGGATTCAAGACGCGCGCGTCCCCGATTACACGTCCCTTTGCAAACGCGCCAAAAAGCTCGACGTCGCGCATAAACTCTCCGATAAAAGCGGCCCGCTCCATATCATGGTCGACGGCGCGAGCCTGAAGGTTTACGACGAGGACGAGTGGAACGCCCTCAGAGAAGGCAAAGGCAAAAGCAAAAGCCGAACATGGCGCAAACTATACGTCGCGCGCAACCCTAAAACGCACAAGATCGCCGCCTCGAGAAGGGCGCCGGTCAGCGCGTCCGATTCTTTACCAAAGGACGCTTGACGGCGCCGACCCGTCTGGGACGGCGTTTTTTGCGGCGGCTCTGTTCAACAATCCCCTCTGGAAAATTATCTTGACAAAAGAAAAACGCCTCAACTGGTTATCGAGGCGCTTGAGACGTTTGAGACGTTTGAAAAATCAATCTTCTTTTTTCTGAAATGGAACGTCGAGCAGCGTCTCCTTCATGCAGAGCTTGAACTCCTGGAGCGCTTTTGCAGCGAGCTTGCAGCCGTACTCGGTCGGATGTTCGTGGGTTACACAGGCGGAGCACAGCCACAGGGGCGGGATTCCGATCGCTTCGGACGTCGCTTTCATCGGGAGGAACCGGAGCGAATCGCATCCGAGATCTTGCGCCATTTCCTCTTCAATTTCCGGCGTGAAGTTCCATTTCATCGAGAGGTCTTCGCTGCAGGTAACGCCGTCTAGTCCGTAATGACGCAGCATAAAGGACGTCGCGAACAATTCGCTGTAGCTCGACATATCGGCGCCGTAGAAGCACGGGCCTAAAATCGGCGGGCAAGGCACGCGGACATGGACCTCTTTGGCGCCCCCTACTTTGCGCAGGCGGTCGATCAGGACGCGCATCGTCGTCGAGCGGACGATCGAATCGTCGACAAGGAAGACGCGCTTGCCCTCGAGGACTTGGGGCAACGGGGTGTACTTCGTCTGCGCCTTGCGCTTTCTCGTTTCTCCGCCGTCGATGAAGGTGCGTCCGGTGTAACGATTGCGCATAAGCCCTTCAAGGCATGGGATTTTGAGCGCGTACGCCATGCCGTCGGCGGCGGCTTTGCTCGTATCCGGGACCGGGACGACGATCGAATCTTCGGCGTTGTACGGGGTCGTTTCGAGTTTCGCCAGTTCTTCGCCCAAACGCTTGCGCACAAGGTAGACGCTCTTGCCGTCCATGACGCTCGCCGCGTTGGCGAAATAGATCCATTCAAAGAAACAATGGGCCGCGCGCGACGACGGACAGAATTCTTTAATTTCGACGCCTTTATCCGGGGCGACGATAATCATGTGCCCCGGCGGAACGTTTTTGATGTCTTCTGAACTAAACCCCAAGTTAAAGAGCGCGACGCTCTCGCTCGCGGCGGCAAAGAAAGAGCCGTCAAACGCGTAACAGAGCGGCTTCATGCCTCTCGGGTCGCGCGCGACGAACATATGTCCCCACGCGTTCATGAAGGCGAGCGCGTAACCGCCGTCGATTTTTTTGGTCGTCTGCCTGCATACCTCAAAAAGATCGGCGTCGTACGTCTTAATCGCCGAACAGAGGAAATGCGTCATGACCTCCGAGTCGGCCTCGCGCGCGAAACAAGAGGCGTCGTCGGCTAAGAGTTCTTGTTTGAGTTCGCTGTAATTACAGATAGCGCCGTTGAAAGCAAAAGTGAACCACTTGCTCTTTTTAATATGAGAACGTTCGAAAGGATGAGCAAAGTCGCGATCAATTTGATTTTCAGGGGCGTACCGCACATGCCCGATCGCGGCGCGGCCGGCAAGACAGTCCATCAGGCGAGCGAATTTGCCGGGGTTGCTCTGGTGAAACGCTTCGGAGACAGAGCCAATTTTTTTGTAGGTTCTCAGGAGCTGCGTGCGATTCGGACTGTACGTTGAAATGCCCGCAGAAAGTTGACCGCGATTTTGCAGGTCGAGCAGCATTCTTGGAATTAATCGTGAAACTTCCTCGCGGCCTTGCGCGGGCGCCAACGGCGAGACGGGACCGGTCGGCAGATGGTAAATGGCGACAACGCCGCATTCTTCATGTATTTCGCTCATCGAAAAAAACACACTCCTGGTTTTTCATCAAGCGTTTCTGTTTCTATGCCGCGCGGACGTTAGGGACCGGCGCGCAGACGCTTTCCGTATTCGGAAAACCCAAGCTGATTCGTTGCGTTTTTTTCGAGGCGACACGATCATACCGTCGTGTTTATCGGACTGCGTCCTGGGCGCAATTATAGCGCTCGTCAAAGAAATTAAAAGGGCGACTCCTAAAAAAAAGGACGCTCGTCTGCTTCGACAAGCGCCCTATTTAATAAGAAAAGGATTGTTTGTTCGACGGCTTCAATCACCATCCGTAGACGATGTTGGACTCGATCATTTTGCGCGCCTTTTCAAGGTCGACGCCGGTCTCCTGCATACAGAGCCGGATGGCGTGCAATTTGTCGCCGGACGCTTTGGCAAGACATTCGCGCGCGACGTCGGAAACGTCGGCGTTC
The DNA here is from genome assembly GCA_028695965.1 of Thermoguttaceae bacterium. Taxonomy (GTDB): domain Bacteria; phylum Planctomycetota; class Planctomycetia; order Pirellulales; family Thermoguttaceae; genus RUG369. The sequence continues at coordinate 4,371 of JAQVHZ010000132.1, forward strand.
CCGGTGATCCCGAGCGCCGCTTTCGAGATGACCCAGACGTCGCGAGGACGCTTGGTAACGCGGATCGGCTCTTCGCCCGGATAATTCTCTTGCAACACTTCCTTGGCGTTTTCTTCGTCTTCGGCCCAAGTAATGACGATGTGGCCTGCCGTTTCGATTTCGAACAATGCCATAGTTATCAATTCCTTCATTTGAAAGGGGTGAAATATCTACCGATGGGCAAGATACGGCGTTACAAGCGCGGCTTGGCGACTCCTCCCCTGCCTAAGCTCGATTGTAACAAAAAACAATCATCTGCAACAGGTCTAAAACAAAATTTTTCGCGAATTTCGAACGAACGCGTATTTTCAGACGAAAACAACGAAAAAGGGTCGAACAAAGGGACGGTTGTCGCCGCAAAAAAAGCGGCGTCTTCGTCGCGAGGGTCGAAAACGCCGCATCGATTGCGCGACGCTCCAAGCGAGCGTCGATCGCCGCTAAAGGCCGATCACTTCTCGACGGAGAAGGTGTGAACGGTGGTGTGGCGATACGTTTGACCCGGCTCCAGGATCGTCGTCGGGAACTCGGGCTGGTTCGGCGAATCCGGATAATGCTGCGTCTCGAGGCAGAACGCAGTATGCTTTTCGTACTTGTAGCCGTTGTAGCTCGACGAGCCGTCAAGGAAGTTGCCGGAGTAGAACTGGACGGCGGGTTCGGTCGTTTCGACCTTCATCACGCGCCCGGAATGCGGATCGGTCGCGATCGCGCAGAGACCCATTTCGCCGGGCTCTTTTTCAGCAAGGATGAAGCAGTGGTCGTAACCGCCGTTGAATTGCGGTTCGGCGACGTCATGAATATCCTGACCGATCGGCTTGGCGGTCGTGAAGTCGAGGGGCGTGCCTTCGACCGAAGCAATTTCGCCGGTCGGGATGAGCGTGCCGTCGGTCGGGAGATATTTCGGAGCGTTCATGAGCAGAATCGTGTCGTAGATCGTTCCGGAGTAGGCGCCGCCGAGGTTCCAGAAGGTGTGGTTCGTCAAATTGACGGGCGTCGCCTTGTCGGTCGTGGCGGCGTAGTCGATCGTGAGGGAGTTGTCGTTCTTAAGGGAGTAAACGACCGTTACGTCCAAATTGCCGGGGTAGCCTTCTTCGCCGTCGGCGGCGGTATATTTCAGGGTCAAGTAGGCGCCGTTGGCGTCCGCGCTCGGAAGAGCCTTCCAAATCTTTTGGTCGAAGCCTTTAAGACCGCCGTGCAGCGCGTTTGGATCGTTGTTGATGGGAAGCGTGTATTCTTTGCCCTCGAGCGTGAACTTGCCGTTAGCGATGCGGTTGCCGTAACGCCCGATCAGAGATCCGAAATAGGGACGAAACTTTTCATATTCGGGGATCGTCGGCAGGTTGCAGGAAATATTTGCAAAGACGCCGTCTTTATCCGGGACGTTCATTTCATAAATCACGCCGCCAAAATCCAAGATTTTCGCAGACAAACCATGCGTGTTGACAAGCGTGTATGCGCGAACGACTTTACCGTCTGCCGTTTCGCCAAATTTCGTACAAGTCACTTTCGTTCCTCCTGTAACTGCAAAAGCGCTCACAGCGGAAAGCGTCATAGCCAAGCCGACGAGGGCGCGGATAAGCTTTGATTTCTTCATCGTAACAAATTCCTTATCTTTAAGTTGTGAAACGCCAACACGACGCTTGGGTTACGCGCTGCGGCGCTTAGGGGATGGGTCGTGTTACCTATGCCAAATTTCAAATAGTCAAGGGACCGACAGAACGGCGAAACGCCGCCGGTCGGCGCAGGGACCGCGCTAGCGCTAAAAGCGACGCGCCGCCCCACTGATACGCTATTATAGTGATTTTGACGTCAATTTCAACGCCTCGACGATTTTGTCGAGCGCAAAGAAAACGCTTTTTCGAACCTTGTCAAACAAAACTCTACAGAAGACAACATTTTACGACAATTGTGCAAAAAAGCCGCGCAAAAAAATTTTTGTAGGGAGGTTCTAAAAACCCCATTCTGCTCCCCCTTCGATTTTCGGGAGGAATTTTTTGAAGAAAAAACGTAAAAATTAACGAATCAGTAAGATTTTTGCTGAACAAGCCCCCAGTACAACCGGTTTA
>JAQVHZ010000038.1 GCA_028695965.1 Thermoguttaceae bacterium
GAAAAAAATAATCGCGTTCTTCCTTTGTATAGCTCCCTCGTAACATTAGCGTCTCCTTTTTTGCTAGAGAGTACTATATTCTGACAATGTTGAAAAGAGCATTTTGTGAGATTGCAAAGTATAGTAATGGAAGCGCGAGCAGTTTCTGCCGACTCCGGTCGGTTCCGCGCACAACGCGGCGGCGATATAGTCTCCCGTAGTCTGTCTTGTCGGTCGGCTAGCCGGAGATTTAACGACGCCGACTCCCTGTTTGGCTACTGCGGCTTTCGTATCGTGCTGGTTCCTTTGAGCGAGTAGCGTTTTTGCAGGGAACGCCGCAGGAAGCGAGCGCTTTCTCTTTACGATGAAATACCGCTTAGGCGTCGGTATGTTGCGCCCTTAACGTTCCGGGATAATCCCGCCTTTTGCCAAGTCCGCCTCGTCTTCCTGACGGGACGGACTTGGTCTTTTTTTGGACGGACCCCGACGATAAATGGTTGCGCCGTCTTTTCTTGTGGAAGGACGGTTGAGGAGTTGGCGGGAAGGGATTGGCGCAAGGTTCGGCTCGGAACGAGGAAAGCGATCGGCGTCGGCGCCCCTGTTGAAAACTAGATTCTCGGCTATAATGGAACGACATTTTATGCCGCGCAGCCGCGCGGCTCGGCGTTGGCGCGTCAATTCCCGACGAAGGGGCTGCGTTCGCGCCGCATCACAGATTAAGATCGCGCGCCGCGTCGCGCATTTTAGGGTCGCAAATGAAGGAAAAACTACCTTATAAGGTCGCCGATATGAGCCTTGCCGACTGGGGACGCAAGGAAATTATGCTCGCTGAAAACGAGATGCCCGGGCTGATGGCTCTTCGCGCCAAATACGGGCCGTCGAAGCCCCTTCTTGGCGCGCGTATTGCGGGCTGTCTGCATATGACGATCCAAACGGCCGTCTTGATTGAAACGCTTCGGGAACTTGGCGCGGAGGTAACGTGGTCGAGCTGCAACAAGTTCTCGACGCAGGACCACGCCGCTGCCGCGATCGCCGCGACAGGGGTTCCCGTCTACGCTTGGAAAGGCGAGACGGACGAAGAATACGACTGGTGTATTGAGCAGACGCTCTATTTCCCGGACGGTCAGCCGCTCAATATGATCGTCGACGACGGGGGCGACTTGACGCTCTGCGTGCATAAGCCGGAACATTCGGACATTATCGGGGGCGTGAAGGCCCTTTCCGAAGAAACGACCACGGGCGTTCACCGGCTCTATCAGATGCACGCGCGCGGGGAACTGAAGATCCCCGCGATCAATGTGAACGACAGCGTAACGAAAAGCAAGTTCGACAACCTTTACGGGTGCCGCGAATCTCTTGCGGACGGTATCAAGCGCGCGACGGACGTCATGGTCGCGGGCAAAGTGGTCGTCGTCGCGGGTTACGGGGACGTCGGCAAGGGCTGCGCGCATTCGATGCGCTCGTACGGGGCGCGCGTCCTCATTACGGAAATTGATCCCATCTGCGCGCTTCAGGCGGCGATGGAAGGGTTCGAAGTAACGACGATGGACGACGCGTGCGAACGGGGCAATATCTTCGTCACAACGACCGGCTGCTGCGATATTATCTCCGCCGACCAAATGTCGCGCATGAAGAACGACGCGATCGTCTGCAATATCGGGCACTTCGACGTCGAAATCGACGTTGCGGGGCTCGAGTCGTTCCCCGGCGTAAAGAAAGTTCAGATCAAGCCGCTGGTCGATCGTTACACGTTCCCGAACGGCAATTCGATCATCCTTTTGGCGGAAGGCCGCTTGGTGAACCTCGGCTGCGCGACCGGGCATCCGTCGTTCGTCATGTCGAACTCGTTCACGAACCAAGTCTTGGCGCAGATCGCGCTCTGGACCGAAGGCGAAAAGTACCCGCTCGGCGTTCACGTCCTGCCGAAGGAGCTCGACGAAGAGGTCGCGCGCTTACACTTGGCGCAGCTTGGCGTTAAGCTGACGAAACTGACGCAGAAACAAGCGGATTATCTCGGCGTTCCGGTCGACGGACCGTTCAAGCCGGAAATTTATCGCTATTGATTAGAAGACCTAAGGCGCGTTCGGAGTTAAGACGCGTCCCATTGCCATAGAACGCGCCGCGCAGCGCGGCGCAAGAACCTTAGAGGAGCATTAACGTGCCCAATATTCAGCCTTTTGAAGGATTGCGTTACAACCTTGCCCAAGTTGGTAATTTAAGCGACGTTATCGCGCCGCCTTACGACGTGATCAGTCCTCAGCAGCAAGACGAACTCTACGCAAAACATGAAAACAACGCCGTTCGTCTCATCTTGGCTAAGATGTTTCCGGACGACGACGAACAGAACAATCGTTATACTCGTACCGCGCGCGCTTTGAAAGATTGGAAAGAATCCGGCGTCCTCGTCAAGGATTCTAAGCCCGCCATTTACGTCTATCACCAGCTCTATACCGTCGACGGACAAGAGTACTGCCGCAAAGGCTTTATGGCGGGCTGCGAAGCGGTTCCGTTCGGCGCCGGCATGGTCTTTCCTCACGAGCTGACGATGAGCGGTCCGAAATTGGATCGTCTCATGCTGACGACCGCGTGCAAGACGAATTTCAGCCAGATTTTCGGGCTCTATCCGGACGCTGACAACGAGGTGCAAAACCTCTTGGAAGCGGCGATTATCGGCGTTACTCCCCTTGAAGCGACCGACCACCTTGGCGTCGTCAGCCGTATGTGGATCGTCGACGATCCGGAAGTCGTGAGCCAAGTCGTCAAATTGATGGGTCCGAAGCCGATTTTCATCGCCGACGGACACCACCGTTACGAAACGGCGTGCAACTATCGCAAGCAACTTGCCGAACAGGGCGAATTGACCTCGGACCACCCCGCCAACCATGTCTTGATGCTCTGCATCGCCATGGAAGACCCGGGTCTCATCGTTCTTCCGACGCACCGCCTCTTCCCGAACGTTCGCGCAATGTCGCAAGAAGATCTTATGGGGCGCGTCGGCGAATATTTTCGCGTTACGACGGTCGGCAACGGGATCAACAGCGCTCACGCGGCTTGGGGCCTGATCGATAAGATGAACGACCAAGGCACGATGGCGCTCTATACGGGCAAAGACGGCGTCTGGAGCCTGCTCTCGATCACCGACAAAGGCCGCGAAAAGATGGACGCCGTCTCCGAGGATCATCATCCGGAATGGCGTCAGCTTGGGGTCGCAATGCTGCACCGGCTCGTTATTGACACGCTGCTCGAACTGAAAGGGCACGAGAGACCGAACTACGTTCATCAGGTCGCCGAAGTTGTCGAAACGCTCAAGAACGAGCCGGAAACGTATCCGCTCGCCGCGCTCGTTATGCCCGCGACCGTCCAACTCATCCAAGAATGCTCGATGGTTCGCGAACGTATGCCCGCTAAGAGCACCTATTTCTATCCGAAGCCGGTTACCGGTTTCGTCTTTAAGTCGTTAGAATGAGCGCCGCGCTAGATTAGAGGAAAGCAATGATCGCTATTATCGATTACGGTATGGGAAATCTTCGCAGCGTTCAAAAAGCGTTTGAACGCCTTGGCGTCGAGACGACGATCACGTCGGACGCGTCCGTTGTGGCTTCGGCTGCGAAAGTCGTTTTGCCGGGCGTCGGCGCGATCGCGGACGCCGTCGCGGAGCTGAAACGCGCGAATTTGATCGACGCAATCATCCAAACGATCAAGTCGGACAAGCCGTTTCTGGGGATCTGCTTGGGATTCCAAGCGCTCTTCGAAAAGAGCCAGGAAAACGGGGGCGTTACCGGACTTGGCGTCTTCAAAGGCAAGGTTCTGCGATTCCCCGAGAATCCGGGCTGCGTCGTGCCGCATATGGGTTGGAACGACTTTTCGTTCCATCAAGAGGTCCCGCTCTATAAAGACGTGAAGCCGAACGATTACGTCTATTTCGTTCATTCGTATTACGTCGCGTGCGACGATCCGTCGATCATAGCGACGACGACGAACTACGACGGCGTCGAGTTTTGCTCCTCGATCGCTAAAGGCAACGTCTTTGGCGTTCAGTTCCATCCGGAAAAGAGCCAAAGCGTCGGCTTGCAGATCCTGAAGAATTTCGCGGAGCTTTGAGCGGAAACGCCAGCTTTCGCTTGAACGAGGCGCCCCGTTCTGATATGATTTCGGAACAGGGCGTTTTTTTGCGCGCGAATCGTTTGCCTTTTGAGTCGAGGAGGATAACTAATGCGTATTTCGTCTCTTTGGACGCTCCTTGGCAACGCGCAAACAGAAGGCGGACGTTTCCGGATAACCGAGGACGTCCGCCTTGGTCGGCGCTGCGCGAATTCTTAGCGCTCGGATTCTTTTCACACAACCGGGGCGCGATCCAGGTCGGAGAAGGGCCAGGCTCTGGCGTCTTTTAAGCGCTGAATGAGCTCGGCGCCGCCATGTTCCATCGCATGATACATTTCTTCACGCGTGATTTCGATGATCAGCATCAATCCGAGGGCGCCGTCTTTGGTCAGATCTGTTTTTTTCTTTTCGGGCGGGGTTCTGAAATCTCGTTCGAAGTAATCGAGCGCGGTTTTCAAGGTGATTTGCGGCGGCGTATAGGGTTTCCCGATCGCGTCGAAGATAAAGCAGCTTCCTGCGACGGCCTCCTCGCCGAAATCAGCGGGAAATTCGAGCGTTTCGTAGCGATTGATTTTAGTTTCGCCCGCTAAACTTCCTATATAACGTCCGATGAACGTCATGATGGAGATCCCTCTCATAATCTTCTCGTCCAAGGGGTCGTCTTCTGGATTTGGAGCGACGCTGTCGTCTTGTTCAAGGACTCGATTAGGCAGAGACTGTCTTGTTGCAAAAGCAAGTTCAAAGGATTGGAACGTCGCGTTGTTCGGTTCGTTAAAATCCGGGTCGACAAGCTCTTGGCTTGCTAAAAATGTCCCGCCGTATCGTGAATTAGGGTAGAAATAGCCGTCCAGCTGCCCGCCGATTTCATAAGGGATGATCGCGTGGTATACGACCGGCGCAGAAGGACCGAGCAGCTCCTCGATCTTCTGAGCTTTGAAATCTGACGCTTTGTTCCATTCTTCGTCGGTGAACTTGTCGTCGGAGACGTCGGCCGCGTCGTCCGCGTTGTCGTCGCCGTCCTCGTCGTCGTTGAATATGCTGTCGAACTCGTCGTCTTCGTCCTCTGCTGTCGGCGGGGTAAATTCTTCCGGTTCCTTGAAGAGTTTGCAGTCGATGAGTTCGGGCGGGGCCGCGCCCTGCGCTAGAAGAACCGATTTATTTCCGGCGCTTATTGCGCAGCGTTCCATCCTGAGCGTCGCCTTGTCGAACAATAAGACGGCGGCGAGAAAGTTTCCGAACGAAGAATCGACAATGTTGATCTGCGAATTCTCGGCGACGACGCCAAAAGGGTAGTTCAGCTTGAAGAAATCGGCGTCGGCGTCTTGCGGGTCGAACGGACGCTGTCCGCGGAATTTCGTCGAGATCGCTTCGAAAACGCTGTTATTCCTAATGTTAGCGATATGCGCATTGTACGCGACGACGTTACAGTTGACGACTCTTGCGCGCCCGCCGTTATGAAGGGACACGTTCGAATGCTCGCTTCTTATGAGCCGCGAGTTCCGAATTTCTACCCATTTCTTCTTTGGGGTCATTTCGACGTCGACGCACCCCAGCCCATTGTCGACAAAGATGCAGCCGTCGATCAGGCCCGTAGCGTGTTCGTCGAAGAAGATACCGCCGTGGCGCGTGTTGCGTACGTCGCAGCGCTGTAACGACGCGGAGACTCGGCGTCCTCGGACAGAAAATCCGCTTTGGTCGGCAGAAGTTGCGCGGCAGCCGATAAAGGTCGGCGAACCGCCGCGCACGGCGACGCAGCTTTCGTAGGGGATTTGGTCCTGGGCGTCGGCAGGGGAGTCGCCTGGCGCGGACGTCGAGACAAAGGTCAGGTTTTCGAAGGTAGGCGCGCCCTTTCGGACAAGGAGCGCCGTCGAGCCCGCGCGGACGAGCGTAACGTCTTTGGGATTGCCGGTCGCGCTCTTAATGACGACGTCTTTGTCGACGACAAGACACTTGTCGAGGCGGTAGACGCCGGGCGAGAGAAGAAGCGTTTCTTTTTTGCGTAGCGCGGCGACGGCGGCGTGAATATCCGAGTTAGACGCGATCGTTATTGAGTTCTTTGGCATGAACGTCCTCTTGATTCGTTATATGCTTGGTTGAAAGGGGTTAAGACGCTTTTCAGCGAACAGGTTGTTTGTAAAATCCGCGATTCCTTGCGGTTCGGCGTTCCTTTCAGCTTATTATCGGCGGGCGATCCAGGTCGGAAAAAGGCCAAATTTTCGCTTCTTTTAAGCGCGGAATCAGGTTGAATCCGCGTTCCGTCATCGCCTGGTCCATTTCTTCGCGCGTGATTTCGATAATCAGCATCAATCCGAACGCGCCGTCTTCGCCGGGATCCCTTTCAAACTCTTTGTCTTTCTCTTCGGGCGGGATCCTGAAGTCTCGTTCAAAGTACTCGAGCGCCGTTTTTAGGGTGATTTGCGACGACGCGTAGGTCGTTCCGATCGCGTCGAAGATGAAGCAGGTTCCGGCAATCTCCGGAACGAAGAAATCTTCGGGGAAGTCCAGAGTGTCGTACCGTTCGATCGTGTGTCCGCTGTCGACGTAATAGCCGACGAACGACGCGATGCTGATCGCTCTCATGATCGTCTGATGGAGCTTGTCGGCTTCCGGACTTAGGGAAGACGTCTCGGCGGCTCGTTCCAAGAATCCGTCAGGGATGGTCTGTCGGGTCGCTACGGCAAGTTCAAAGGCATGAAAGGACGAATTGCTCGGGCCGTTAAAGTCCGGTTTGACGAGCTCTTGGGTAACGACAAAGGTCCCGCCGTACGGCGAATTGGGGTAGAGATAGCCGTCAAATTCTCCGCCTTCATGATAGGACGGCGCCGCCTGGTAAACGAAGGGCGCGGCGGGTCCGAGAATCTTTTCGATCTTCTGACGCTTGAGTTCCATCGCCTCGTCCCATTCTTCGGGGGTAAACTCGTCGTCGTCCTCGTCGTCGTAATTTTCGCCAAGGATTTGTTCGGAGAGATCCAATTCGTTGGCGAATTCGTCGGCGTTCATCTGTTCTGCCGCTTTCGGCTTGATAAAACGTTCTGGTTCTTTGAAGAGTTTGCAGTCGACGAGGACGGGCGGCGTTCCGCCAGGTTCGAAAAGAATCGACTTGTTTCCGTTTTTTATGACGCACCGTTCCAGGGTCAGCGACGACGACCTGTCGAGCGCATGAGCGCCGACGAGAAAGTTGCCAAACGAAGAATCGACGAGCTTGACGCGCGAATTCACCGCGAGGACGCCCGCTGGGTATCCAAGACTAGAGAGCTTGGCGTCGGCGTCGCGGGGATCGAACGGACGCTGTCCGCGAAACTTCGTCGAACGCGCCTCGAAGACGCTGTCTCGGACGATCGCGGCGACCGTATTGTAGGAGACGACGTTGCTCTTGACGATCCTGACGCGTCCTCCGCCGCGAAGGGAAAGATTCGCGTAGGCGCTCCTTATGAGCCGCGAGCCGCGAATTTCGACCCATTCTTCTTCCGGCGTCATTTTGACGTCGACGCAGCCTCTTCCGGCGTCGACAAAGAGACATCCTTCGATCAGCCCGACGGCATATTCGTCGAAGAAGATCCCTCGGTCGTGCGTATGGCGAATTTCACAGCGCAGCAATTTCGCCGAGACGCCGCGCCCTCGCGCCGAAAATCCGCTTTGGTCGGCTGAAGTCGCGCGGCAGCCGACGAAGGTCGGCGCGCCGCCGCGCACAGCGACGCAGCTCTGGTACGCGACGTCGTCGCGAGCGTCGGCGGCGGAAACGCCCTGTCCGGACATGGAGATAAAGGTCAGGTTCTCAAAAGTTGGCGCGCCCTCTGGAACGAGGAGCGTCGTTGAGCCCGGTCGAACGAGCGTAACGTCTTTAGGATTGCCGGTCGCGCTCTTAATGACGACGTCTTTATCGACGACAAGATGTTTGTCGAGGTAATAGACGCCTGGCGAGAGAAGGAGCGTTTCTCCCGGCAGCAGCGAGTCGACGGCGCCATGGACGTCCGATTTTGCGTCTATCGTTTTCGTCTTCTTTTGCACTGACGTTCCCAATTCGTTAATGCTGTTTGTTGACATAGGATTCGGGCTCTTTTTTGTGAGAATAGCCGTCGTTGCGTCGCTTTTCAAGCAAAAAAGGGCGTTTTTTTAAAATACGCAAAATTCTCGTACTTGTGTATAGACTGGGTAATATAGTAAAGATTAACGGGTTATGGTAATTAGGCGAATTATATTGGCGTATTGTTGTCAAAAAGGACGGCTGCAAATATTGACGAACGTTGAAAAAATATTAGATTTTAGAGGTGTATTGCATATTGGGAGCGTTCAGCCTATTAGTCGAGACGTTTGGACAGAAGCGTTTGCCTGGCACGCGGCGTTTCGAGCGAAAGCGTATGCGGTTTTTTGCGCGGCTTCTTGTAACGAGGGGCTTGGCGAACTTTGCGCATGACGCTTGTCAACCTAGGAATGATCCGATCAACGAACCATTTTAAGGAAAAGCAAATGAAAAGAACTTTGCTTGCGTTCCTGTTCGTCGTCGTCGCGGCGTGCGGACTGGACGCTTCTGAAATCACCCCGGAAGGGATGGAACAACTGAAAACCGACTGGCTCTTCCAATGCGACGACGAACCGACCTTCGAAAAAGCGAAGCTCGAGATCGGTTACGCTCGCGATCTGGCGGACCGTCTAATCGATCTCGAGGAAGAGCTTGATTTTGACGCCGAGCTCGCCCAACTCGACGAACTCGAAAAGCAAATCGACGCCGCCGACGAGAGCCCTGAACTCGCCGAAGAACTTTACCTCGCCGTGCGTAAAGTGAAGCGCGATATTACCTTCAAAAACCCGCTCATTGAATTCGACAAGATCGTCTTGATCGACAATCCTTATCCGAAAGGCAAGCCGGGCGACGCGACTGACGAATGGGGTCACGAAGCGCGCCATCGCAACGGCTTCATGGCGGAGCCGGGCGGGCGGCTGCTCATCGTCGGCTTGAACCCCGGCGGCGAAGTCGTCGACGTCCTGAAGGACCACGAAGGCTCCTTCTGGCGTCCCGACGTCTCCTACGACTGCTCCAAGCTCCTCTTCAGCTTCCAGCCAAAAGGCGACAAGTCGTTCCACCTCTACGAATGCAACATCGACGGGAGCGACCTCAAGCAATTGACTTTCGGCGATTACGACGACCTCGACCCGATCTACACGCCCGACGGCAAGATCACCTTCTGCTCGAGCCGTCAGCACAGCTACGTGCGCTGTATGCCGATGACGCACTCCTTCGCAGTTACCCGTTGCGACGCCGACGGCAAGAATATCTACGTCGTTTCTGCCAACGGCGAGCCGGAATACCTTCCGTCAATGATGAACGACGGCCGCGTCGTCTTCACGCGTTGGGAATACACCGACAAAGCTTTATGGCGCGTTCAGTCCCTCTGGACGATGAATCCGGACGGCACGAACGGTCAGACGTTCTACGGCAACCAATCGGTCTGGCCCGACGTCCTCACCGAAGCGCGCGCGATTCCGGACAGCTCCAAAGTTATCTTCACCGCCGTCGGTCACCACGCCTGGTTCAACGGCTCGATCGGTATCATCGACCCGACCGCCGGGCTGAACTATCCTGACGGGCTCGACCGGGTTACGCGCGAAGTTGCGTGGCCGGAAGTCGGGAACGGCCCGGAAGATCCGGAACCGAAAGTCGACTACCACCAATCGGGCAAGATCTTTGCGTACAAAACCCCCTATCCGCTGAGCGAAGAATACTTCCTCGTCAGCGCGCGCGAGGGCGGACACCTCTACAGCGGCCCGCACAACGACTGGTACTTCCGCCTCTACCTGATGGACGTCTACGGCAACAAAGAGCTGATCTATCGCGGTCAGTACAACGCGTATCACGCCATGCCGATCGTGAATCGCGAAGACCTCTATCCGGTCAAGCCGGACGTCGTCAAATGGGCCAAGATCGGCTCCGACGAGCCCCTTGCGATGGGCGAGCTCTACTCGAACGACGTCTTCGAAGGCACGGAACAATATCCGGAACTGAAAGAAAACGGCAAGTATATCCGCGTCGTTCAGATGGACCCGAAGACCTACACGACCTGGAACAAGACGGTCCAACACGACGGTCCCGCCGTCTCCGTCTTCCAAGCTGAAGGCGTGAAGCGCATCCTCGGCGTCGTCCCGATCGAAAAGGACGGCAGTATCAACTTCAAGGTCCCCGCGGGCCAATCGTTCTTCTTCGAAATGCTCGACGAAGACATGCGGGCGATCCACGTCATGCGCACGTTCACGAACGTCATGCCCGGCGAACGCCGCGGCTGCACGGGCTGCCACGAATCGCACCTCAACACCCAAGCGAACATTGCCGCTGAAGGCGCGCAAGTCGGCGTCGCGGTTACGAAGCCCGCCGCCGAACTGATCCCGCCAAGCTGGGGCGTCGGCGAGTCGATCGGGTACAAGCGCTTCGTCCAGGACCCCGTCATTGACAAGTACTGCATCGAGTGCCATGGCAATCCCGAAAGCAAGGCGTACCAGACGATTAACATGACCTACCGACCGTCGACTAAAGGTTGGTGGGGTTGGGTCTATCATCGTCCGAACGACGTCAGCCCCTTCACCGAACCGTACATGACGTTCGTTAACGGCGACACCCCGTGGGGCGCCGCCAAGAAACGCGACGAGCGCAACGTGCCGGAAAATATCGCCGGGCTCTTCATCGTCGAAGCGTACGGAACCAACGATCCGGACAACCTCAGGACGCTGCCGCCGTACTCTGCGTACTCGCCGGTCAGCCGCCTTGTCCACAACGCGTGCAGCGGCGAGCACCACGACGTCAAGATCGCGCCTGAAGACGCCGAACGCCTCATGGCGTGGGTCGACTGCAACGGGCCCTACCTTGGCGACGAGGAAATTCGCGCCATGTACGACCCGGACTCCGTCGCTATCAACACCGCGCCGAAGATCCGCCCGCGCATCGCGACCGCGCCGGTCATCGATCGGTTCAACATTCGTCAAGACGGCGACACGAGCGCCTTCCTGCCTGAATTGAAGCTCCTGCCTGAACGCGATCCGAAATTCGACCCGAACAAGCGCGTTGCCGAAGAACAACTGCGCGAAGCGCTCGAAGAAGTCAAAAAAGACAATATCAAGGTCGAACTCGTCGGCGCCAACTACGGTATTCAAGAGGAAGACAAGCGCGTCGACGTCCTGGACAAGTGCCAGGAATATTTCAACGGCTCGCGCCTGCTCACGATTACCGGCGTCTATAACGATATCTTCGGCGACCCGACCCCGAACCAGGTCAAGACGCTCCGCATCGCGTACCGTATCAACGGCGGCGAAGTTCGGCACGTCTCGTTCGAGGAAAACGCTCGCGTTTTGCTCCCGAAATGATCGAACTAACGAACGCTCGTTAGATTAAGGTCCAAGAAATGAAAAGCTCGGCGCTCCGCTAGGAACGCCGAGCTTTTCTGTCGGCTGAGGTTGGTTGTCGCGAGCCGCTTTAGTAAGAAAACGCCGCGCGATCAGTTGGACCGCGCGGCGTCTTGTTATGTCGTTGCAGGACAAGTCGTTACGGGATGACGGCTGCGAGGCCGACGACTGCGCCCGCTTCCATCAGGCCTCCTCTCAGGGAGATCGGAACCGGCTCAATCATGCTCGGCGCGCAGTTGCCGGGACGGTAGTAGCCCAAGTCGTAGACGCATTCGTACGGTGGGTTCACGCCCATGAGGTAGGGCAGGACCGGGATGGTGAGCCAGAATTTGACGCGCGAGCAGAAGGGCTGCAGGAGCGGATGGCAGTAGTGTCCGTATCGTTCGAGCTGGACGTCTTCGAAGTAGAGCGGCTTGTAGCACAGGGAAGACGCTTTCCAAGTGAAGGTGATCGGCGTCGGGGCTTTGCGTCGGAACTCCTCGTCAGGGAGAGGACAATTTTCCGGGAACGCGCCGGGGGACGGAACGACCTTGTACGGAATGTCTGCGATCGAGGGCATTTCGTTCGGGTCCGGACAGACGTCTTCAAACGGCTTGTCGAAATCGATATCGGTCAGCTTTTGCGTGATAGCGGGCTTGACCGGCGAATCGGAATATTGCGTTTGACGAACGACGCGCGGTTTCGGAGCGGGCAAGGCGGCGCCGACTTGCTTGATCTTCGACTCCGTCCAACGAGGTTGTTCGGAGCTGATCTGCGAGGCGGCGTACGTTTGCCGCGGCGCTTCAAAAGGGACGGCGACTTGCGGAACGCTTTTCTGCGCGGACGTCGCGGTCGCAGAGGCGTTCATAAGGCTCGCGTCGCGGAAACTAGCCGTTTGCGCCTCTGCGGCGCTCGAGCCGACCGCCAGCGCGCAGCACGAGAAGAGAAGCAGACGCGTCATGGTCAACGCGCGTTTGCAGATGAGTGTAATAGCCATAAGGAACGCCTCCTGCCTCGACGAAAAGCGCCTTTTCCTCCTGAAAAGACGGGCGAAACACGTATAAAAAGTTTCGAGTGACGAAAAGTTCTGTTCAAAATATCGACCGCGCGAGCATAATTCCCGCTCGGTCTACTCTTCTTATCGTCCTCAGAAAAGTTGACTTTAATAGAAAAATCAACTTAATCGTTATTTTTTGACGTCGAGGCAGGGCTTGATTGAATCAACGAGGAGGTAAAACAGGGAAAATGTTACGCTCTTCCCGCTGAATCTCCTCGCAGGCGTTCCCAAAGGATTCGAACAAAATCGGGCGCCGCAAGAGACTGAAGTGAAAAAATTTCACAATAGCGCTTGTCAGGAACGGGCGCTACCTTCCTTTGCACAGATCGATAAAGCCCTTCTCAATCAGCTCTTTGCCGTTGGCTTGAAGGTTAATGTCCAAAATCATGTCGTAATACTCCAGCCCATGAATAATGATTGGAATCTCTTTTGCAAAATGAGCTTGCAGGACGCCGTTCTTATGCAAAGCTTGGACAACGCGAACAAGTATCTCTAGAAAGACCTTTTCGATATTCTCATACTGTTCCCATCTACTGTCGCCGTCCGGCCAGTCTGGCCATTCGTCTTCGAAGTAGTCGACGCCACGGGACATAACTCATTGATAGATCAATTCCCCAGACTCAGGATCAGACCCATATTCGGGAAACGTGTCTTCTTGGAGCCACCAAGCATAGTTCCACCGGGCGTCTTGACGATCAAACCCGTTCACAAGCAATACGCTCTGATACCGCTCTTCCGTATTGTAACCAATTGTAAGACGCGGCATACACGGATTTTGCTCCTCGTCCCAAAAAAAGAAGGAGACGACGTAGATATCGTCTTTCTGCCAGCTGGTGATTGTGTCGACTGCCTTTTTGTAAATATCTTCTTCGAGTTTTTGGGCGTAGTCCGTTGTATTCATGGATGGAGCTCCTTATTATTTTGGATCGCTTTAAACCGCCCTTTAGGGCGTTCCTCTTGGTTTTTCCTTAATTTTGCTTCAACAGCTAGTTGCGACTGGAAAGACTGCGCCTCATATTGCCGCCGTCAAGCAAATATGTTCAATTGACGTCGCGTAAAACGCGGCTCCTCGTTAGTATCCGGAGTGATTTTAAACGAAAAAAATACCTCCAAAAACAACGAGGAAGCCAATATATATATTTTAACCAAAGAATACGACGATCTCAAGCTTTTTCCGATAAACTTGAAAAAATTCTCGGACAGTTCTTCTTCGTTTACTCACATTCGCCACATTTTCGCCGCGTTGGCTTGTTTGCCGCAACCGGGAATATTGTCGCTATGTTTAGTATCCTATTCTCGTCAAGCTTTAGCGAAGTTTTTCAACAACTCGAAACGGGATTTTGAAGGGCTGGCGTCTCTTCTTCATCATTGACGACGCCCAAATTACGAAAACCGGCAAGAAAAAGACAGAAGCCGCCGACAATTATTGGTCGTCATGGCAAGCGTCGCTATTTTCTTGGTTATATTGTTGTAAGGTGAAAAAATTTCACAATAGCGCTTGTCGGGAACGGGCGCTACCTTCCTTTGCACAGATCGATAAAGCCCTTCTCAATCAGCTCTTTGCCATTGGCTAGAAGGTTAATGTCCAAAATCATGTCGTAATAGTCCAGCTCATGAATAATGATTGGAATCTCTTTTCCAAAGTGGGCTTGCAGGACGCCGTTCTTATGCAAAGCTTGGACAACGCGAACAAGTATCTCTAGAAAGGCCTTTTCGATGATCTCATACTGTTCCCATCTACTGTCGTCGTATGGTCAGTCTGGCCAGTCCTTTTCGAAGTATTCGATACCATAGGACTTAACCCATTGGCGGATCAATTCGCCAGACTCAGGATCAGATCCATATTCGGGGAACGTATCTTCCTGGAGCCACCACGCATAGTTCCATCGGGCGTCTTGACGATCAAACCCGTTCACAAGCAATACGCTCTGATACCGCTCTTCCGTATTGTAACCAATTATAAGTCGCGGCTTGCACGGATTTTGCTCGTCCTCGCAAAAAAAGAAGGAGACGACGTAGATATCATCTTCCTTCCAGCTAGTGATTGTGTCGACTGCCTTTTTGTAAATATCTTCTTCGAGTTTTTAGGCGTAGTCCGTTGAATTCATGGATGGAGCTCCTTATTATTTTATTTTGGATCGCTTTAAACCGCCCTTTGGGGCGTTCTTCTTGGAATTTCCTTTTTTGAGCTTGCAGCAAAAAAGTGAAACGCAGTTTTGCTGACCGCGTTTCACCTTGAGCGACTCCGCTTATTAAAACGCCGACGGAGAATAGTTTGGCGCTTCCGAGGTGATGGCGATGTCGTGCGGGTGATTTTCACGGACGGTCGCGGCGGAAACTCTGACGAACTTTGCGTTGTGTCGGAGGTCTTCGATCGTTTTCGCGCCGCAGTAGCCCATGCCGGCGCGGACGCCGCCAGCGAGCTGGTAGACGAATTCGCTTAGACGACCCTTGAACGGGACGCGCCCTTCGACGCCTTCGGGGACCAATTTGCCAACAGATTGGTTCTTTTGGAAATACCGATCGCTCGAGCCGCGGACCATAGCGCCTAAGGATCCCATGCCGCGATAGACTTTGCACGAACGACCCTGGTAAAGGACCATTTCGCCAGGAGCTTCGTCGAGCCCGGCAAAGAGCCCGCCGAGCATGACGACGCGCGCGCCTGCCGCGAGCGCTTTCACGACGTCGCCGGAGAACCGAATCCCGCCGTCGGCAATGACGCTGACGCCGGCTTCTTCCGCCGCCTTGACGGCTCGGCTGATCGCGGTGATTTGCGGCACGCCGACGCCCGCGACGACCCGGGTCGTGCAGATGGAGCCGGGGCCGATTCCGACTTTGACGGCGTCCGCCCCCGCGTCAATCAAGGCTTGGCACCCTTCGGCCGTGGCGACATTTCCGGCTACGACGTCGACGTCGTAGCGTTTCTTGATTTCTTTCACCGTCTCAATGACGTTCTTCGAATGGCCGTGCGCGCTGTCGACGACGAGGAAGTCGGCGCCTTTAGCGATGAGTTCGGCGATTCTGTCGTAGTCGTGAACGCCGACGGAGGCGCCGACGCGGAGCCGACCTTCTTGGTCTTTGCACGCGTTCGGGTATCGCCGCATCATATCGACGTCGCGAATGGTGATGAGGCCGGTAAGTTCGTTTGCGTCGTCGACGAGCAGGAGTTTTTCGACCTTATTGACCATCAAGATTTTTTCGGCTTCTTCGAGAGTAACGTGTCCCTTAGCGGTAACAAGATTCTCTTTGGTCATGACGTCGTAAACGGGCGCGTCCCAATTTTCGATGAAGCGCAGGTCGCGTTTCGTGACGACGCCCGCCAATTTTTTTCCTTTGAGGACAGGCACGCCGCTGACGTTATGCGCTTCCATGATATCGCGCACGGCGCTCACGTTGACGCTGACGTCGACGGTCGCGGGGTTCTTGATAATTCCGTTTGCCGAACGCTTAACTTGTTCGACTTCTTCCGCTTGAGACGCGATATCCATGTTCTTATGGATGACGCCGACGCCCCCTTCCTGCGCGAGCGCGATGGCCATCTTACTCTCGGTAACGGTGTCCATCGGAGCGCTCATGAAGGGAATATTGAGCGTGATTCTGCGCGTCAATTTTGTTGCCAGGTCTACTTCAGAAGGGACCGTTTCACTGTACTGCGGTACTAATAAGACGTCGTCAAAGGTAACGCCCACTTCTTTTAAATCTTCAGGGTTCAGCATATCGCCCTCGGTTTTGCGTCTTGTCGCGGCGTTGGGCAGAGAGAGCGCCGAGCGCCCGTTCCGACCCTTGCGACGGCTGCGCGTTCGAACGTTGATTAGTGAGGAGCGCCCTCAGAATTTACGAACGTTGCGCAGTCGGCGTTATTTGGCCGGAAGACGCGCTTTCCGGCGCTATATCGCCGCGTGTAAAGTCTCGTCTAGAATCTGCGTATTATAATACTCTTTCTTCTCTTCGACAAGACGCTCGACTCGAAAAAAATCAAGATAGTTTTGGTTTCAGCGAACGCGCTGGCGCCTAATGACGTTCTTCGCGGAGACTACGTCATTCCTCGCTCAAGAAGGCGACGGCGAGCCGTCTTGCAAGGACGGTCAAATAAGAAGATACAGAAGAGCGGTACGCAAATTCTCGGAGCAGTTGGTAGTCGTTGTATCGAAAAGATCTGAAAATCGCCTCGCACAACTCGATTTTCTCCTCTTCGGAGAGATTTTTTGCTCTTTTTTCCGCGGTATGTTCGACGACATGCACGACGAGATCCATAAATCGATCGACGAAATCTTCCCAGGCGTACTTTTTGCCCTCTAAGCAGGCGCGCACGAGCGGGTAGTCTAATTCTAAGTAGGACGTCATAGAGTAAAGTTGTCTGTCAAGCGGCCGAGCGCCGCCGAACTTTTACAGGTTGGCGGCGCGGATAGTAAAAGCAGAAACGCGTCGGTTACCAGCGGTATTTCAGGCCAAGGGTTGTGAAGGGGTTGCTCAGGTACTTGTTGAAGACGTAATCCCCTTTGACGAAAAGGACCAACGCGGGGACGGGTATCCAGTCGAGCCCTGCGCCGACGAGCGCCCAGTCGCGTCCGAGCGAGTTGCCGTAGACGTTGAACCCGCCGGACGCGCTTGGCAAGTTGACGAATCTCATGTTCGTTTTGCCGTACATTGGATCGAGGAATTCGTGTACGTAGGCGGCGCGCGCGGCGACCCTTAGCTGCTGGGAGCCGGGGTACATATCGAGCGCGACGCGTCCGCCGACTTGCCCTCTCAGGCTGTGATACTCGGATTTCCCAACTTCAAGAGCGTGTCCGCTGTTTGTCGCAGATTCTTCGGTGAATTTTTCTCGATGGAAGTAGTTGTAGTCTAAGGAGGCGTACGGCGTGAAAACGAATGGTCTGACGGCGAAGTTTGCGCCGCGTTCGTAGGTAGCGCCCGCGTTCCAGCCGTCGTATTTGGCGGTCAGCGTGTCGGCTTTGCCGAGGAATTCGACGTCGCGGGTCGTGCGGTAACGGTTGTAGCCGCCGCGAATCGTGCCGATGTTGTAGACCGTCTCGTCGCCAAATTGATGGTAGAGGCCGATCAAGTGATCGTTCGTCTTCACTTGGCCGAGATCCTCTAAATTCTTCATTTCGTTCTTTTGGTAGCCGTAATACGCGCCGGAACGGCAGTCGCACGAGCAGAAAAGATCGAGCCCGGCGAGGAATCCGAGCTGTTTAGCGTTATAGCCGTAGGCGGTTTTGTGCATATCGGCGTCTTGCGCGCTTCCGAGCGAGGCGAACCACGCGGAGTAGATGAGGGTGCCCGGGTCGCCGTATGCGGCGGCTTGACCGCGGTAGGTGGCGAGCGCCGACGCTTGGCGAGGTCCGTTCCAGCCGAAATTGTAGTTGTTCGGAACTTGGTAGTATCCGGCGCCGTCGTCGTAGGTTCCGCCGCTCATGCCGCCTTCGCCGGAGCCGTACGTCTCGTTGTTATAGATTCCTTCGGAAAGACCGCTGTTGTCGTAAAACTGCTGTCCGCCGATCGCGCCCATGTTGTTGATCGGAACGACGCCCGGTCCGTAGGAATTGGAGTCTTCGTTGTAGTAGAGTATGCCTTGGTCGAACGCGCCTCCAGCGGCGCCTCCGTAATAGCCGGAACTGCTGGAGCCGTAATTCCCGCCGCCGTAGTCCATGGGAGCGACCGAAGAATCTCCGGCGTAGGCGACGAGCGCGTTGTTGCGCAGCATATCGAAGAGGGTCTGAGTCGTCGTGAAGTTGTTCATATGCATGAACGCGGGCGTCGACGCGTGAAGTTCGCCCGTCAGCTTGGAGAAGTTGAGACTGTCCCTGTTGTTTTCGATATTGCTCAGGAATTCGTATTCCTGGCTGTTGTAGTTGTTGGACTCGATGACGCTGTCAAAATAGCTTCCGACGGCTCGTTCGTTGTCGGTCTTTCCGGAATTAGCGAGCGGGCTGTTCTTCTGCAGTTTCAGGATGAGTTTTTCCGCGGTCGACGCTTCGGCGTCGACGACGTAGTCCCTTCCAAGCAGCGTGTCGGTAACGGCGATTTTATTTGCGTCGTAGATCGTCTGACCGACGTCTTGCGTCGAAAAGACGGTCATCGAGGTCGGGAGCGCCGAGCCGCGCAGCTGCGTGTCGACGTTCAGAGTCGCCGCGCCGATCCTCATGTAGGTGTTGTAGACGGTCGCGACGTACGAGGTCGAGCCGTTTTTGTCGATATAAAGATTGACGGTCGAGCCGTCGTCGGCGTTGAAGACGACGTCCCCGGCGCTTCCGGCGATTTCAAGGGTCCCTGCGTGCTGAATATCGAGGACGCCGCCGTTTCCGACCGTTATTGAGGAGGCGGCGATATCCGCGGCGCTTATGTCCATGGAGCCGCTTTTCAGGGTAACTTTGCCCTGGCCGACGTTGAATCGTCCGAAATCGAAGGAGGTAACGTCGGTCGTTGTGGAGACGCCTTCGGTGGAGGTCGTTGTTTTTTCCGTGCCGTTTACGAGGAATTGGAGCGTTCCGCTGCCCAGCTTGTTGAGCCCGACGCTCGGATCGACTTTCAAGCCGTTTTCGACGGTCAACGTTTGTTCGGCGCCGACGTCGACGGCGGCGGGGTCCTGGAACTGCGTGTCGTTCGGTCTTTTTGTGCTGAGCGCGCCGATTTTCGTCTCTCCGACCGCGGGCTTGCCGTCGGAATCGAGCTCTCTTGCGGACAATTTGAAGGACGCGCCGTTGAATAAGCTGACGGTCGAGTGGGGAGCGACGTTCGTTTCCGAGTAGGCGCCGGCGGGATTAGCGGCGCCATTGGCGAGAACGAGCGTGTTGCCAGAAAGGACGTTGATTGTTCCGATCCACGACGGGCTGTTCGACGCAAGGGTCCACAATTGCCCTTGTTGCTGGCTGTCGCCAAGATTGAGGACCGCGCCCGCTTCTTTGGAGACGAGCACGGCGCGGAGCGTTTGACCGTCGCTGAGCGTCAGCGCGTGCGCGCCGGTGAAGAGGATCGACGTAACTTCGTCGGGGATCGACGTCGCTTTTGTGTTCGTTCCGATCGTCAATTGGGATTGCCCGTTTTGAGCCCAGGCAGGCGCGCATACGGCGAGCGCGCAGAGAATCGCCGCGGCGCTTCTTCCAATCGAGAAGAACTTCCTATTTCTTTGGAACGCGTCGGCGCGTTTGCCATTTTTTTGCGACGTTTTCATTGTATGCATGACGCTCAATCCCTCTAAATAGC
The DNA here is from genome assembly GCA_028695965.1 of Thermoguttaceae bacterium. GTDB lineage: Bacteria > Planctomycetota > Planctomycetia > Pirellulales > Thermoguttaceae > RUG369. Next base: position 19,712 of record JAQVHZ010000038.1, read on the forward strand.
GCGATTTTGCGCTGCGTCTTGTAATTTACTTGTCGTCTTCCTTAACGAGCTTGCAAAAAAGAGTCCCCATTGCGCGTTTCCTCTGCGCGGGACTGTCGAAAATTCTTTTCGGACGCGGTATTATTCCAAAAATGCGCTTTTAAGTAAAGACCGTTTTGAGGATAATAGAACAAAAAGCGCGTTTTTTTAAAAAAACGAAATTTTCGTTAAAGGCGTCTCGAAAAAATCAGACTTTTAGAAAAATATGGAAAAAGTAGATTCTACCCTATTGAATTGGAGCTGAAAGTCTGTTAATATTAAGGTCAAACCTGTGTTTTTCAGTTCGCCTTAGAGTTTTGGCAGCCCTAGCTTGCCGAATATGCAAAATATTCTAGTAGACGTACGGCATAGGAGTTCTTTTCAAACTTCTTTACGTTTACCGTTCCGAGGCGTTATCTGCTATTAGACGGAGAGTCAGCAAATGAATTTGACCAGTGATAAATACAACAAGTACGCGTTAGTTAAGGAAATGCTCGAAGCGGCGGACGTCGTTGCGAAATTTGATTTCTCGCAAACGAAAGACGTTGCCGATATGATCAAAGCGAAGAAGCGCGTCTTCCTGACTGGCGAAGGCTCCAGCCGGATTTTCCCGGCGAAAAGCTTCATTTACAGCGTAATGAAACAAGGCTTGGACGTCATCGCCGCTACTGAAGGCAGCTTCCAGGCGGCGGAATACGATCTCAGCTCTTGGGTCGTCGGCGGCGCGTCCAACAGCGGCAATACGAACGAAATCATTCGTTTGCTGAAAGGGCTTGGCGAAGCCGGCAATAAAGACGTGTTCGGCGTCACGGCGACGCCCGGCTCGAAGATCTTTGACGTTACCGCTAAGACGTTCCTCCTTTCCTGCGGCAAAGAAAACGCCGTTGCGGCGACGAAAAGCGTTCTTGAACAAGCGCTGGTCTATCGTTCGATCATCTGCAATTTGGGCGCGTGCCAATGCGCGGCGCTCCAATCCGAAGCGGCGGGCATGATGACGGAGATTATGGAAGAGGAATACGACGCCGAGCTTATTAAGAAGCTTGCCGACGCGCCGATGATCTATTTCGCCGGCCGCAACAATGGCGTCGCCGAGGAGCTTACGCTCAAGACGAACGAAATCACGCGCAAGAAGAGCGACTATCTCGAAGGCACCTACCTCCTGCACGGCATTGAAGAAGTGATGTACGAAGGGGAAGCGTGTATTTTGATCGATCCGTTCCCGAGCGAATGCGAAAAGATTAAGAAACTCATCGAAGAGAACGCCGGGCTTACCGTCGTTGCCGTCGCTTCCGAAGACACGATCTTCCCGACGATTAAATTGCCTCAGTTGCCCGGATACAAGCCGTTCTTCCAGCTCGTCGCCGGTTGGAACCTTCTCGTCCAAATTGGCGTCGCGCTCGGTATCGATCTCGACAAGCCAAAGCGCGCGCGCAAAATCGGGAACCTGTACGAAGGGTAATCCTCAAAGCTGGAGCGCCGCTCCTTATTGCGATAGGGGCGGCGTAAGCGGAGCCCCGTGAACGCGCAAGACACGCAGGCGTTTCGCTTCAGTAACGTAGTCTTGCGTCCCTTTCGCGTCGATTTTGGCGGAAAGGGACGGTTTTATATAGAGAAGAATCAGATAGTCCTGATCCAATATCGATCGTCCTTATTTTTAGAAAGCGGGTCAGTCCCGCCCTGCGGACGCCTTGGCGCGTCCTTCCATTAGAAAGCATAAAAGATGAGTTCCGTACTTTTTACACGTCGCGGCGATAAAGGTTTGACGTCCTCGGCGAACCCGGCAGATATTTTCCCGAATTGGCAAGGCGACGACGAACGTTGGCTTTTCCTTTCCCCTCATGACGACGACGTCATCTGCGGCTGCGGTTTGACCTTTATTTCAGCGCTTCAGTGCGGCATTAAGACGTACGCTGCCGTCGTTACGAACGGCAAGATGGGTTACTGCACGCCTGAAGAGCGCGACACGATCGCCGACGTCCGACGTCAAGAATGCATGGAATCCTTTTTTGCGCTCGGTCTGCCGAAGGACAATCTTTATTTCCTCGGTCATGACGACGGTTCGTTGAATATCCAAGCCGGACGTCGTTTTTCGACCGGCGCGGCGGGAGAAGGTCCGGTTATTGAAGGCGCTTGCGGCGTTCAGAACTCGCTCGTTTGGCTCCTGCGTCAAACTCGTCCGAATCGCTTGTTCGTCCCGACGATCACCGACTTGCACCCGGACCACAAGTTCACGAACTCGGAAGCGATGATCAGCATCTTCCACGCTCAAGGCTCGATTTGGCCGGAACTTGGCGAACCGATCCTGGAGATTCCCGCGATTTACGAATACGCGACGTACAGCAACTTCGTCACGCCTCCGACGCTGCGCGTTACCGTGTCTGAAGACTTGTTCGAACGCAAGATCGACGGTATCCTGCAATACAAGAGCCAGAAGCAAATCGACCTCACGATTAAGATTCAACGCGAAAATGGCGTCGAAGAATTCATTCGAGAGGCGGAATTTGACGTCTTCAGGCCTCAGCGCTGCAAGGACGTCTTCGCCGCGGCGGAGAAGTGCGCCTGAGCGTCGTCGGTAATTTTGAACATATGCGGTAAAGTACAAGAGCATGGAACTCGAAAAGAAAGTTCTTTATTTAGGAGACGACGACGCGACTCGCGCCGCCGCCTATCTTTGCGGAGTGATGACGCGCTATGGAATCGACTTTGAGCGCGTCGACGGCTGCGATTCTCCGGCTGCAGATTTCCAGCGCCGCGCGTACGCGCTTTATATTCTGAGCGACTACGCCGCCTGCTTTTTCAACGCGGGCGATATGGAGCATATTGTCTCGGCAGTCAAAGAGCAGGGGGCGGGGCTCCTCATGCTTGGCGGCTGGGAAAGCTTCCACGGCCGACTTGGCGAATTCCATGAGACGCCGATCGCGGAGATTCTGCCGGTCGTTATGGAGGAATCCGACGACCGGAGGAACTATTCTTCGCCGGTCTTGCTTCGTCCGACGACGCTGGACCATCCGGTCGTTGCGAATCTTCCTTGGGAGACGGCGCCCGGCGTCGGCGGGTACAATCAATTCGCGGCAAAAGAGGGCGCGACCGTCCTGCTCGAAGGCTACCGCACGCAGACGACCTGGACGAAAGTCCTCGCCGATCCTTCCTCGTCGATCGAACAGGGCGACGTGAAGCTCGAGCTCCTCGAGAAGCTGCCTTTCTTGGTTACAGGCGCGGCGGGCAAGGGCCGCGTCGCCGCGTTTGCGTCGGACGTCGCCCCGCACTGGATCGGCGGCATGGTCGACTGGGGAACTCCCCGTATATTCCAGGAGTTGCCCGACTGGCTCGGCGCCGATTTGTTCGTCGAGATCGGTTGCGACTACGCGCAATTCTTCGCGCAGCTTGTTCGCTGGACCGGGGCGCTTTGAGACGGCGCGTCTTGCGATCGAGAAAAGAACCGTTACAATATACCAAAATCGACCCGCGCGGTATTTACGTTTGCGCGAGTCGGAAAAAATCAATCTAGATATTTTAGGAGAACCACACTATGTTCCAAGGCAACGCGATCGTTGGTCAAAGCGGCGGTCCTACGAGCGTCATCAATTCGAGCCTTTGCGGGGTCGTGCAAGGCTGTTTCGAACTCGGTCAAAATCACCCGAATTCCAAGATCGATAAAGTGTTTGGCATGAAATACGGCGTCGAAGGGTTGATGCAGGGCGAAATTATCGACCTTGGCGACGTTCCTCCTGAAGATATTGAAGGATTGAAGAGGACGCCGGGCAGCGCGTTGGGCAGCTGCCGTCATAAGGTCCAAGAGTCGGATTTCCCGGTCATTCTCGAACAGCTCAAGAAGAACAATATCCGCTACTACTTCCTCGCGGGCGGGAACGACACGATGGATACGATCTGCCGCGTCGAAAAGTACTGCAAATCGCAAGGCTACGATCTTCGCGGCCTTGGCGTTCCGAAGACGGTCGACAACGACCTTTTCGCGACGGACCACACGCCCGGCTTCAGCTCGGCGGGCCGATATGTCGCCATGTCCGTTAAACAAGCGGGCGTTTTGGCTCGCGATATGAAGCGCGTCGATCAGTTCGTGATCTTCCAGTCGGTCGGCCGCGACGCCGGTTGGCTCGCCGCCGCGTCCGCGTGCGCGAAAGTCGATCCGGAAAACGCCCCGCACATCATCTTGGTCCCGGAAATCCCGTTTGATTTCGACAAGTTCGTTGCGAAAGCGCAAGAGACGCTCGAGAAATTCGGGTTCGTTTCCGTCGTTTGCGGCGAAGGCATTCGCGACAAAGATGGCGTCGTCGTCAGCTCGCTTGACGCGGACGGCAAAAAGATCGACCAGGAAGCGACGCTCGACAAGTTCGGCAACCAAGAGCTCGGCGCTATGGCTGGCACGAGCGTTGCGATCGCGCTTCACAAGATGCTCGGCAAACACCTCAAGCGCGCCAACGGCGAACCTTGCCGAGGCGAATTCCAGATCTTGGAATCGCTGCCGATGTGCGGCGCCGACCGAGCGACCGCGCTCGATATTGAAGAAGCGTGGCAGTGCGGCCGCCGCGCCGTCGAACTGGCGCTCGAAGGCACGAGCGGCGTTATGGTGACGATGAACCGCGTTTCGAACGATCCTTACAAGATCGAATACGGGACCGCGCCTCTTGACGCCGTCGCCGTCGCTGCGAAACCAATGCCGCTCGAATATGTCGACGCGGAGAATCTGTTCGTCACCAAGGAATGCCTCGACCATTTGCGTCCTCTTATCGGCGAACTTCCGAAATATGTCAAGTTGTTCTAAGGACAATTTGAGCGTTTGACGCCTAGGCGTTAATCCGTTAGGGCGGCGTTTCTTATGGGGCGCCGCCCCTGCTATTTTTGGCGATAAGGCGCGCCCTTATTGAAAAAAAGCGAGTTTGCGGTAGAATTTACACAATATTGACGACGCGCAACGCGTTTATTTGAGAAGGACGGCGACCGCGTCGCTCACGAAGGTCAACGAGATGTCAGTTCCCGCCAATTCTGAACCCACCGACGCCATATCGACTGCCGTTTCTGAGCAGGAAAAGCTGAGCGCAGGTAAGAATCCAGAGTTTATGGAATCGCGTTCGATTCCGAGGCTCTTGCTGCAGTTCTCTACGCCCGCTGTTCTTGCGTCGCTCGTTTCGGTTACGTATAATCTTGTCGCGCGGATCTTTGTTGCGAAGCGTTTCGGCATGGACGGGGTCGCCGCGCTCACGGTTTCATTTCCAGTCGTCGTCCTGTTTTTAGCGATCGGCATGATGATCGGAACCGGCGCCACGATTATTATTTCTATTCGTCTTGGCGAGCGGAACAACGACAAAGCTGAAGAGGCGTTAGGTCAGGCGCTCCTTCTTTCGGCGGTAACAGCCGCTCTTTTTATCTTTTTTGGTCAGCTCTTTTTGGACCCAATTTTGCGCTTTGTCGGCGCGACTGGGGACGCCGCAGACCCGAACTCTGTTTTTAGCCTGGCGAAATCTTATATTTCGGTAATCATCTGGGGCGTTTTTGTACAGCATATCGCGTACGGCGTCAATAATTTCCTCCGCGCCGAGGGCAAGCCGCTTATCGCGATGGTCTCAATGTTCCTTTCCGCAATAGTGAACATTGTGCTCGGTTACTATTTCCTTTTGGTCCTGAAGACCGGCGTCTGGGGCGCCGGTTTAGCGAACGTGATTGCGAGCGCGGTCGCCGCATCCTGGATCTGTTACCTTTACTTTTCCGGCAAGACGGTTTTGCGTTGGCGCTGGCGCTATATTTGGCGGTTCGACTGGAAGCTCACGAAAACGATCGCCATTTGCGGGGCGGTTCCTTTTGCAACTCAGATTTGTTCGGCAATACTGCAGACGACGCAAAATAATCTTTTGGGGCATTATGGGACCCTTTACGGGGCGGCAAATGGCTATACTTTCGACGTCGGCGATGTTGCGATTGGGATGATGGGAACAGTTGTTGCCGTATCGTCGGTAATTACCATGGTCTTCCTTGGGCTCGGGCAAGGGGTTCAGCCTATCGTCGGCTATAATTCAGGCGCGGACCGTCCGGACCGCGTTTTGGCGACGATTAAACTAGCGCTCAAAGTCGCCGTAATTATTGGGGTGATCGCGTGGGCGCTCCTGATGCGTTATCCTGAGGAAGCGGTCAAGTGGTTCTTGAAGGAGGACGAAGAGGGATTTACAGCGAAACTTGAACTTGGCGTCATTGCGATTCGCATTTCCTGTCTCGTTCTGCCCCTTGTTGCAGTCAATATCCTCGCGGGCGGCTACTTTCAAGCTAAAGGGCGTGCAATGATAGCGCTCATGATGACGCTTGTTCGGCAGCTGTTCTGTCTCTTGCCGTGCCTCGTGCTCTTGACCTATCTTTTCGAACGCTATTGGGGATTTGGCAAAGGGCTCAACGGGTGCTGGGTCGCGTTCCCCATCGCCGATTTCGTTGGATTTGTCGTTGCGGTCGCCTTCTTGCGCGCCGACTTCAAGCGGCTGAATAGACTGATCAAGGAGCGCAAAGAAAAGCAGAGCGCCCATTTGAGTTCGGAAGCGGTCGAGGGCGCGTGATATGGAAAACGGTCAAGATAAGCGCGTCGTCGCGATTATCGGCGCGCACGGCGGTATCGGCAAGGCGCTCGTTTCTACGTATCTAGACGACGACGTCGAGCTCTTGCTTACCGCGAACTCGCGTTACGACGAACTCGCCGCTTGGGCGAAGGACCTCGAGCCCGAGCGCGGCGCTTCGGTTCGGACCTTCCGCGCCGATCTTTCGAGTCAGAAGGGCGCCGAGCGGCTTGCCGAAGAACTCTTGACGACCCCGAGAATCGATTCGCTTGTCGTCGCCTCCGGGATCGATTTGATGACGCCGGCAAACAAGGCGCTCGACTTCGACGCGCGGCTGGCTAGAGCGTGGCAGATCGACGTCGCGTCGACGATAACGCTCGCTCGCTCGATTGGCGCGGCGATGGCGTCGCGCAGCCGCTCTGTTCCAGGGGGAGGCGCGAGTCCCGGCGTCGTCCTTTTCGGTTGGGACGGCGCGTTTCGCGGTCAAGAAGGCGAGACGGCGCAGATTTACTCGACGTGCAAAGGGGCGGTCGTTGCGTTTGCACGGTCGTTGACTCAGGAACTTGCGCCTTATGTTCGCGTGAACACTGTTTCGCCAGGCTGGATTAAGACGACATGGGGCGAGCAGGCGTCGCCGACGGCTAATCGACGCGCTGCTGACGAGTCGCTTGCGGGGCGTTGGGGCACGGCGGAAGAGGTTGCGCGCGTCGTTCGTTTTCTTCTTTCTGACGACGCTTCGTTTCTTAATGGTCAAGATATCCAAGTTAACGGCGGGTTCTCTTTCTTGCGCCGAAGTTAGGCGGTCGCCAGGGGGGATTGACGCTTTTTATATTTTCTATACAATCCTTTCCAATTTTATGCGGAACTTCCTTTGGAGGGGCGTTCGACGCGGGTCGGCGCAAAAATGCCGCGGCACAGAGGGTTTGTAGGAAAAAAGAGATGAAAATCGCCTTGGGCAGCGATCACCGCGGGGGAAAAGTCGCGTATCGGCTCGTTAGAGATTTCTTTCTCCGCGGGCATTATTCCGCTTCTGAAGACGTCGTCAGTTTGCCAGACGACAATCAGATAGTGGGGTCATATTTTATCGATCTCGACCTTAAAAAGATTTGGCCTCTCGAATATGGACGTCCCTATGACGCCCATATCGAGGACGCGAGCAATTCTGCCGCGACGTTTGCCATCGACGAAGCAAAGCGCTGTCTGGACTATCCGGACGTCGCCGCCGCAGTGGCAAAAGTAGTCTCTACCGGCGCCGCAGACCGAGGGATCTTGATTTGCGGCACTGGCGTCGGCATGGGGATTATGGCGAACAAATTCCGCAACATCCGCGCCGCGGTCTGCTACAGCGAAGTTGCCGCCGAACTCAGCCGACTCCATAACGATGCGAACGTCCTCTGTATTTCCGGCGAGTTCTTGAGCGTCTCTGCGATCGAATCGCTCGTGCGGCTTTGGTTGGACACGGAATACGAAGGCGGTCGGCATATCCCGCGCTTGGCTAAAATTGTCGAGATTGAAAAGAAAACCGGCCTTTGACGCTCCCTTGATTAAACTGCGATCAAGATCAATTGAGAACTCCCCTCCTCAATTCGGCAAGGGGAGTTTTTTAGTAATTTTTCTGTCGGAAAGTTTTTTAACTGTTTTGAAATTATCGATTTTTGTAAATCCTTTTTAGGAAATGTTCTTATGGCGGATACTTGACGCCGATGATAGTATATAAGGGAGGTTCTAAAAACCCCATTCTGCTCCCCCTTCGATTTTCGGGAGGAATTTTTTGAAGAAAAAACGTAAAAATTAACGAATCAGTAAGATTTTTGCTGAACAAGCCCCCAGTACAACCGGTT
>JAQVHZ010000003.1:0-47556 GCA_028695965.1 Thermoguttaceae bacterium
TCGCCTGACGGTCGCTACCCTGTGTCTGGTACGATTATGTTTGGCGGCGAACCAATGGATCATGGGTTACTCTCGTTCCAACCGGTCGATCCTGAAGGCAAGACGAGTTCTGCTGGACGCGTCGAAAAAGGCAAGTATTCCATCACTGGCGCCAAAACGCTCGTGCCGGGCGAATACACAGTCGTCGTCACCTGCGAAGAAGTTTCTGGAGAAACCCAGACTTTCACCGACGCGATGGGCAAGACCCACAGTTCTCAAAAGCTCGTTACTTACGTGCCGGAAGACTGGGGCGTCTTTTCGACTCATACCGTTACGATTAAAGCGGGAAAGAACAAGCACGACTTCGATATTCCGCGCAACCCCGAACCGACCCCGCCTCCGGGAACTTCTGACGGAAAAACTGACGGCGGCGCATGACGCTAACCTCTAAAATGCATAAGTCGTTAGGACTTACGACATAATAAAAGCCAAAAGGATAATTGCTATTCCTTTTGGCTTTTATTGTTGACCTCAGTTAGAGGTTATTTTCACGCTCTTCTTAACGTCAAAGAATAAGATTCCATTATCCTAACGGTCTACAGCCCGTTGCCGCCTATTGTCTCTTTCCAAATCCTAAATACAGCGTTCGACAACGTTTCATTAGACCCATGTTGCAATCTTAACCAACGAGATGAACAACATCTCCCTTTGTCTACGAATAGTTCAGTTTGGGAAAGCGAGGCGTCGTTAAAAACGCAACCAAAACTCGAAAACGCTATGCTTTTGTCGGGAAAGACTTAGGGGCATTGTATGCTAATTTGGCTGTAAGATGAGTTTAAAAAACACTCCCCAAATCTCAAATAATTTTTTCCTTTCGGTTGTAAACGCTGTTAGGTTTAATTATAATAGGGGCGTAGAAGGACGTTGTGCGCGTTGTCGCAAACACTGCGTCTCTTACTGTGACGACGTCGTTATCCATCCATATCGTTTATTCACGACGTTTCCCCGCCTAACTGTTTGTAATCCCTGGAGAAGTTGCCATGAACAATAATCTTAAAATTGGAGAGCAAAACCCGCGGCTTTACCCTCGTTGAACTCCTGGTTGTTATCGCCATTATCGGCATTTTAATCGGTCTGCTTCTTCCCGCCGTCCAAGCGGCGCGTGAAGCGGCGAGGCGTATGCAATGCACGAACAACCTGAAACAACTTTCGTTGTCCGTGCATAATTTCCATGACGTCAACAAGTATTTCCCGCCAATTTGCCAAAACAACAGCAGGTTCTCGCGTATCAGCTGGATGATGATGATCCTGCCTTACATCGAACAAAACGCCGTTTGGGAAGAGTATGCTTCTGGCGGAAGGATCTATCTTTCCTCGCCCGGGCAGTACAGCATGAACCGCACCAACGCGACGTGCGACGGCTATCGGGCGGCTCCGTGGGACTGGTCCGTCGCAATGTGGTACGCCGAAATTCCCAGTATGCACTGCCCTTCAGACGGCAACAGCAGAGACACTGCTGCACAATGGTTCCCCGGCAGAATGAACTACCGCGCAAGTTTAGGCGACGCCTCGATCGCGTCTTGCTATTTTGGACCTGACGGCTGGAAATCGCGCGGTCCGTTTCAGGTCAACAACGGCGCAGACGCCGCAGGAACTTACCGCAACATTTCCCGCATCATTGACGGCACAAGCAACTCCGTCATGCTCGCTGAAATGCTCACGCACAAAACGACCGCTGGTTCCGACGAAATCACGCTCGATATCCGAACCGGTATTCTGACAGGCAAAAACCCGCAATGGCCCTCCACCTGTATCGGATACCAAGATCCCGATAATCCGAGTATGTTCATTTCGTCCGCCGTTACGCGTCCGTGGCTTGGTCGTCGTTGGCCCGACGGTATGTACGTCTATTCGTCCTGCAATACGATTCTTCCGCCAAACTCAGTCAACTGTCTCTACTCCACTTCCGACGCAGAACGCACGATCATGACTCCCAGTTCGAGGCACTCGGGGGGCGTGAACGTCGCCATGTGCGACGCTTCCGTAAGGTTCGTCAGCGAAACCATCGACTGCGGCGACTCGAGTCTCGACAACGACAACTATCGCGGAAAAGCAACCAAGAGCGGTTATGGCGTCTGGGGCGCGATGGGCTCCATCGACGGCGGCGAAACTGTTACTGCTTTATAATTGGAGGAGTCAACACCATGAAAAAAATCTTTTTCTCTCTCCTGGCTGCAGCGTGCCTCGTTGGATTAGCTGTTCAAACCGGATGCGACAAGAACACCTTCGGATGTATCGATATTACGGGTACTGTTACCGTCGACGGACAGCCGGTCGAAGGAATCTCCGTCAATATGTCCCCCGTCAACCCAGAAGCTAATCCCGGTCAACGAGCGGCCGCTGGCGTTACTAAAGCGGACGGAACGGTGCGATTTGTCGTTCCAGGTTCGCAAGTCGCGGGGGTTATGCCGGGCGAATATGTACTGACCTTCTATAAAGAAATATGGCTCACTGAAGACGGTCAAGACGCTTCGACAATCCCCTACGATCCGACGAAACCGGAACCGAAGGCGCGTTCAGTGGACCTTATTCCCGCCAAGTATAAGGATCGTTCAAAGTCCGAATGTAAAGTTACTGTCGTCGATAAAACAAGCACGTTTAATTTCGATTTGGAATCGATCAAAGAATAGTTTATAATTGTTCCGTAGAACAATTTCGTCTGCCGGGGAAGACGTCGTTCTGCCCCGGCTTTTTTATTCTGTCAACGTTCTAAGGAATCAACCATGCGCGCCCACATGAGAATATTTCTGCTTTTAGCGCTCGCCGCGCTAATCACCGCCTCGTCCGCGCTCGCCGCTGACGCCGTCATCGATCGCAACGTTCTAGACCTCAATGACGCCGCTGTTACAGAACTGCTCGAACCTGCCGCAGTACGTCCGTACCAACAAGGATTCGTCGAAGAGGACGGCGTCTATGTATGCGACGCTGGAACTAAAGGAGACGAATTTTTTGGAGTTCTTAACTCCTATCAACTCGACCAAAAAGTGGCGGCTCCCGTCGTCGCTGCGTGCTGGAGCCGCGCCGAAGACGTTGGCGGCAGTACCAATCCCGACTACTCAATCTATATTGACGTTACCTACGTGGACGGGACGCATCTCTGGGGCGTCTCTTACAGCTTTCCCGTCGGCGACGCCGACTGGAACCGAGGCAAAGTTACCGTCTATCCTGACAAGCCGATCGAAAGCCTCGTCTGCTACTGCTTATTCCGCAACCATTCGGGCAAGGCTTACTTCAAAGATTTCGAGCTGCGGCAATATAAATTCACGAATCAAATCACTTTCTTTGACGGCGTTCCTATTGAGCTCAATAAACTCGATCAAAAAAAGAACCGGAGAATCTATCTTCGCGACGTCGCCCAAAACGGAGACTTCTACCTCATAGACAACATCGCCCAAACAGAAGAACCGATTGAACAACTCGGCGTCTCTATCTCGCTGAATCGCGCGCGCTCGTCCCTCAGCAAAGTAGGAAACGACGCCGTCGCTAACAGACCATACAAGGAAGTCCTGCGCGTGAAAAGCGCTTCCGAGGAAGATCGCGCCCTTTCTCTCATTTACTCGCTCGGGTTTCCAACCAAGCCGGAAGACGCGGAATGGGTCTGGTTCGACGATCCGAGAAGATTCCGTGAAATTGAAGATAAGGAATACTCGTCAACCCGAACCCTTGCCGAAGTCGGCGCCGGAAGAGGCTCCTATTATCCGTTCGGGGTGGTCGCCGCCAGAAACGACAAAGGCGAATATTTCTCCGCGTTCGGCGTCGCTATCGACCCCGAATTCCCAGCGTTCTACCGAATCGCGTGCAACGGAGCAACCAAAGAACTCTATATCGCTTTTGACTTTGCGCTGACAAAAGAAAAGCCGGAAGCAGAATTCCATATTTTGCCTCTGAATTGGGTAATCTCCAAAGACGGACAAAACGCGCGCGTTACTCCTCAGAGAACAAAGAATCCCGCACAAAACGTTTCGTTCGGCTCAACTCCTTTCCGCGCGGCGTTTAACGCCTATCGTCAAGCGTACCCGAAAAATTTCTTTGTACGCGCCGTCAAACAGGGCAACTGGATGGCGTTTGCGCCAATCTCGGATCTTTCGAATTATGAAGATTTCGGATTCCAATTTAAAGAAGGCGTCGACGAAATTGCACAAGACGACCAGAGAAATATCACCACTTTCCGATACACTGAGCCGATGACCTGGTGGCAAAGCGTTCCGAAGACGGAAGACGCGCCAAGAACTACCGATTACGCGTTCGGATTAGCAAAAGAAACGGCTCTGCAAAGCTCCAAAGACGCCGCCGACCAGCCTGCGTACGCAACCGCTCAAGCGCGCGCCCTCATGACGACGGGTATGCGCGACAAAGACGGCAAGCCATGCGGTATGTTGCTCGACACGCCTTGGTGCGACGGCGTCGTGTGGAGCATGAACGACGCGCCGGGGCTCGTCGAACTCGTCAAGCAAAACAAATTAGACAATCCTGACAACGAAAACGTCAAACAAATTGCAGGATTCGCGACGAAATGGACGGAAGAAATCGCCGACAACCTCTACGGAAAAGCCGATCCAAAATTTGATGAGCTAAGTTCGCGCGAAGATTTCTTGGAAGCGCAAACGCTGCCCGGCGGGGACGGAGAATACGTCGATTCGAGCGAAGGGTACGTTACCGCAATGATCGATTTCAACCGCGCTCACTTCGCCGGTATGCAAACGCCTCTCGTCTTTGATTCTGAAGACAAACAGCCCGGTATCTTACGCGGGCTTGTCGCCTTTGAATGCGTCAAAAAAATTGCCGACGACGTCCATGCGCGCGGAAAATTGGCAATGGCGAACGCGACCCCTCACCTGCACTTCTGGCTCACGACTCAATTAGACGTCCTCGGGACGGAATCGAACTGGAATTGGGGCGGAAAATGGAATCCTATGCCCGACGCCGATCTTATGTATCGACGTATGTTGTGCTGCGGCAAACCCTTCTGCTTCTTGCAGAACACCAACTTTGACGAATTCCCCTACGAGTTGACCGAAAAGTATATGAAACGCTGTCTGGCGTACGGTATGTTTCCAAGTATGTTCAGCGCCGACGCTTCCACGAAACATTATTTCAAAAACGCCGATCTTTATAATCGGGACCGCGAACTCTTCAAACGCTATCTGCCAATTGTTACCGACGTTGCTGAAGCCGGATGGGAGCCCGAAACCGGAGCCCAAACGAACGACGAAACGCTCTATGTCGAACGATTCGGAGCCTTAAAAGACGCTTTCGTCACGTCGAACGATTTGCGGGCGACCGACGACGTCTATTTGACGCTCTTCAACGATTCGCAAGAAGAAAAGGAGTATGAAATTCAGTTAGGGGGCGCGCTCTTAAACCATATCAAGAAAACCGGCGCTAAGATCGTCGAAGTGCTTGAAGATAAAAGCGTCGAACCCAACAATGGAAAATTGAGCGGCAAACTTGGCGCGCAAGACGTCCGCGTCTTCAAAATCGCCAAATAATCCCGCCTAGAAGAATCGTTTTAGGCGCGCAGACTCCGGCGGTTCTCTAAAAGGAGCCGCCGGTTTCAAAGAGAAACATACAAACGACAAATTCCAACAGCGCTCGCACTGCGTCAATACGGATTAGATTCCGTCATCTCCCAAGCGCGGACGCTCTTGACCGTTACGTCCGCCGCGCCGCCGTTCCAAAGAGAAACGCCAAGCGCGTCGTTGGGCGAGCTCGGATAGACGCGGCGGCAAATCGCCTGCTTGTCGTTTGCATAGACTTCGACAACCGTCTTATCGACAAAGACGCGCAGAGTGAGCGCTTCTCCTTCTCCAAGTTCCAACGGCGCGCGTTCTAATGCCGGACGGCCTAATTTTCCGCTCGAACGCGAATCGAAAACCAATTCTTTTGCTTCCGCGTCGTAATAGAGCGTCGTCTTCTCGTCTAAGTTTTCGTCGACGCGAACGTTGACCCCGAACTGCGTTGTTTTCGCAAGTTCCGACGCGTCAAGTTGAATTTCCAACTCAAACGAATCGCCAGGGAATCCCGAAAGTCCTGCAGCGCCGTTGGCGGGCGCTGTCAGGTTCTCAAACAACTGTTCGTTCAAACGCAGCGCTTCCAATTCTGGAACCGGTCTCATCCTTAACGTTCCGTCGCCGCCTGCCCAAAGGGTTCGAGGCAGACCATAGACGCCGCTCCAGCCTCTTGACGCCTCGTTATCCAGATTGTCGAGCAGCCACGCCCACATAATCTGACGTCCCTTCCCGTCGACCAACGCTTCCGGCGCAAAATACGTGTTGTCGACCCACGTCATACGACCGTGACTCGTCGGTAAAAATTGATCGTTCTCGGTATCGTAGTCGCCAACATAGTACTGACAGCCTCTGTTATGGCTGATAAACAACAATAAATGCTTGCCGGACGGTTCGCCGCCGTCAGGAGAGCTCGGAAGAGGCAGAAAGCTAGGGCACATATTGTCTTCGCTCGCGTCGGTCCATTCGTCGCGACGCTGATAGAAGACGCCTTTGTAATCCCATTTCAAAAGGTCGCTAGATTCAAAGAGATAGAGCCGATCCCCTTTCAAATGTTCGGGAGCGTCTTCATCTCGACCGTATTTGTTCAAAAGACAGAGATTGCCGGTCAACACATAGTACTTGCCGTCTTTTTTCCAGATATTCGACGGATCCGCCGAGCCGCAGACAAGCTCGCCGTCCGGCATTGCAAGTTCTGTAATTCCAAATTCCGTCGAGGGAATGATCGGCGGACCAAATCTCGTCCAGTCGTAATAAGGCGCGACGCTCTTCGCCGCGCCGATACCAAGATCGCCAAGCTTCCAATAAGTCAAATACGCCGTGCCGTCGTCGTCTAAGAACGCGCCGCCGCTGAAACAGCCCGTATCGCGCTCGTCAGGGCCAATGGCGTCAGGACAATGCCGCCAATGAACCAAGTCGACGCTCGTCAAATGCCCCCAGCAGAACCCGCTGCCGGTTCGCGCGTATAAATACATCAAATGATAACGTCCGTTCTCGTAAAAACAGCCGTTAGGATCGCCGGGGACGGCGACGTCTTCAGGGGCGACAAAATGCCAACGCGGACGATAGGCGTCGTCAAGCAGTTTTTCACGGAGCAAACGGGTCGATTCTACGACGGCCCCAGGGACGCCGCCCGATTTCGACCAGTACGTCGGAACCGGCGCGCGCACGGGGTCGTCCGAAGAACTCGTGAAAAAGACCTTGCCTCGATTAGCGCCTAAGACAAGAGCGCCGTCAGAAACAGCAACGTCTCCCTCGGTCAATACGTTATTGAAGCGTCCTGTTCGGTCAAAAAGTCCAGACGATCCAAAATCCGCCCAGAACCAAGGTTCGACTCCGTCGAGCGGCTCGCCCGGAACAAGCGCTTGAATCTGGTCGGCTGTGAGCGCCAAGGGATAGACGCGAGCGTCTTTTATCTTGCCGATGAAGACGTCTTCTTGCTTATCTACGTGGCGAGGACCAAGCAAAATCGTCGCGTCGTCCGAAAAAGCCTGTTGACCGCTGACTTCGTAACGCGCCGAAAGGTCGTCGTTACGATAGATCTCGATCGTATTCCCGCGATAGACGATGCAAATACGAACAAATTCGCCGTTAGCCTCCGTCTCTTTAAGCCAATTCTCTTGCGCTTTATGCGTGCGATCAAACCCAGAACTTCCTGCCATCCATGTATTCGGAGCGAGCTCGGCAAATACGACCGCGTCAAAATAACCCGCATTCGCCATATCGAGCGTCAACGCGCTCCCGCCGTGTTGATCCAAAGTAGCGGGAGCCGCCCACACGACAAGCGTCTTGTCGCGCAGCGTCTCTGCGCCTGTCGCGTTCACGATGAGCAACGCGCCAAAAACAAGCGCTGCAAACGCGGCGACAATTGACGTCGTCTTCATTGATTAATCCCCATAGACAATACTACTGAATATAATTCAAAATCTTTAAATTTCGGATCGTTCCGAAAAATTGATACGAGTCGCTCTGCTCCGCCGAATACTGCCCGACAAAAAGTTCCCCGCGCCAAGCGTTGCTATTCGGCTGACAAACGCGTTCCGCTATGACTCTGCCGTCTTGCATAACTTGCAGCTTGTCGCCGTCGTACGTTGCGACGAGACGAACTTCTTTACCGATCGGAACGGGTTCCGACGAGTCGCAGTCGACGCCGCCAAAATGGAATCGAATCTTTCCATTAAAGCTTTGCAGGAACCAACCGCTCTGATTCCAACAGCCGTTTGAAACGATCACCGGCATGACGCCCGGCGCGTCGAACCGAACGTCAAGTTCGAGCGTAAACCGCCGCGCCGCGCTATATTCGTCTCGGTGCGGATACGCAAGATACGAGCCGCGCCCGATCGTCAGCGCCTCGTTCTCAATCGCAGGCTTGTCGACAATTCGAACGCCCGTTTCGCTGCCGTCTTCCAGCGTCCCGTTTACGTTAGACGCATAAGGGGCGCTAAATAGTTCCAACTTTGGCGCCGCAACTGCGCGCGCCGCGCAAACGCCCGGCTCGGAACGAACGCCGCAAGGGGAAATTGCCGCGACTGAATAGACGCAGTCGACTCCGACCGGCGCAGTTTTGTCCACAAAGGTCGCTCCATAAATTGGAGCAGGCGTCAACGTTTCTGCTGAATCTGCCCCGCAGCCTATTTGACGCGTAACGACATATCGGGACGCGTTCTCCAATCCGTCGGCGGCTCCGTCCTTCCACGTCAACACAATCCGTTCGAACTCTGCCCGCGCTTGAACGTCGGTCGGACCGTTCGGCGCAGACGCCTCGATAATTTCAACATTGCGGGAAACCGGCGTCCCTCGAACAGCCGCAAACGCTTCGTTCGCGCGATTTTCCTCGCTGACCCAGTAAGCGCCGCACGTCAAGCTTGGCTCGGAAATCGGCGTCAGTTCGTAACGTATTTTGCCGACAGGGGGCGCGGCGTCGACGAAATCGAAGCGTTCCGTCCGCGTCAACAGGGTTCCGGATTCTGAATCGTTCAAACCGCCAAAACGACGCAGTTCGAAGACCAGTCCGATCATCCGCGCCGAGCGTTCCCAATTCAATTTAACGACTCCGTTCGGCGCAGCCTTAGCCTCAAACGGAACTTCGTACTCAGGAACCGGCAACGGGGTGATTTGACGCGAACGCCCTTCAACAATCCCGCCGGGCGCCTCATAGGCGTTCGGCATATCGATTCGAGGATCAGACAGCGCTTGAGCGCGCGCGTTCTGGATAATCGCCAACATCTTGCGATACGTCTCGTTCTCGCGCGACTCAAAAGAACAAACCGGTTCGCCGCTCTCGTCCCATTCGCGCCATTCCTGAGTCGGGAACATACGCAATTCCTTGACCGCGTGTTCGTATTGCCCGTTCGACATGATCCCCAAGCGCAGGAAATCCTGCGGAAAGGCGCGGTTGCGGCACAGCGCGAGACCTGCGGCCGCTAGAGGATCGGCGTCGAGTTTAGCAAGGGGCGCGCGTAAAATTCGGCTCGATTCCGGATTCGCTATATTGATCCAGTCGTTTTCGAATCGGCGCGAATCGGCGTGACATTCGGAACAACCGCTTTCCGGCGCGTTCATGAGCGCGATAAGTTCGCCTTTGGCGCTCTCTATCGGCTTCAAAATCGGACCGGACGCCGTAAAGTCCCACGTTCCGTAGTAAATACCGTTCGAATCGATCCAAGTGAAGACTAATTCGCGTTCCTCTTGAGTCAATAAGCCTTTATGAACAGGATCGTTCAAGAGAATATCCGCCAACGGCGCTTTTCCGGATCCATGTTCGTAAGGCTCGAAGAATTTACACGAATAGTACGCCGTCCCGTTCATACAGCAGACGCCTGCGATCAGGTCGACTTGGTACTGATTGCGACGACGGCTTGTGAGATTCTCGTAACTTATATTGAACAAGCGTGTCGGCGCGCCGGAAAGATCAAGCCCGGCGTCAAGGCGTTCGCCGCCGTGACAAGAAACGCACTTCGCGTCCCAGATCGGCTGAATATGGGTCGGATAATCGAGATACCCGCCGCCCCAAGACTCGTCGCGAAGCTTCTCGACGGCGTCGACAGGATAACGCGCCGCTCCTAATTCCGTAAGTTCCGGCGGACCATATTCGTGACAGCCGACGCAGCCGCGCGTAAAGCCGGGCGACGCTTGAATAAACGTGCGCATTCCGCGAATCATGCGGTAGTTCTCGTCGAGCAGTTGAAAATAAACGGCGCGACCCGTCGGAACTTCAAAATAAACGGACCCGTTTTCTTTGACGGAAACAATTCCAAGATAGATCTTTGGGCTCCACGCCAACGCCGCCGATATCGAAAAGGTTTGATTCAAGCCGTTGCTTCCCGGCGACGCCGTTACCCGCGACGTCTCTTCAATGACGCGAAGCCACTTGACCGACCCGCGCTCAACGCCATTAAGCCCTTTATAGACGTCCTTTACAAAAAATCTGCCGACCGTTTGCTCCTCGTCGATCATTTTCGGCACAATTCTTGGCAAAGCCCGAGGAACAACAGGAATCGGCGAATGAAGATCGATAGAATCGTCGCTGAGAACTTCAACGCGCTTGCCCGACCGGTCAATAAGAAGGAGAGAATTGTATTGTCCAGGAGGCTGCGGCAAAACCGCTCCAATGCGTTCCGGCTGATGGGGACTCGTCGGCTTCTCGGTCGGAAGAGGCTCGGAAATCATGCCGGAGTACAAAACGAGGTTCTCGTTGAGCGCCCAAGGATCGCACGACTGACCGCGGTCGAACGTTGGCACGTCGTGATATTCGAAATTAAATATTGCGTTCTCGTCGTTTTTATCCCCTGTAATATCGACCATAGCGATAGCGCCGCGAGGAGGCCCGTTATGGGCGGCGAACGTGCCGACGACAAGTCCAGGATTTCCTGGGACCTGCTTGGCTTGCAAAACCGCTTCCGGAAAGACCATATTGTTCGAATAGAGCGCCGTTTCATTCGTGCCGTCTGGAAATACGGTCCACAGACTCTGAATGGTAAGCGCGTTCTTATCGATATATTCCCAACGCCCAAAAAGGATCCGACCGTCGTCCAAGACGCTCGGATTGAATTCCGTCACGTTGTTTACAGAAAGCGTGTGAAGATTGCTGCCGTCTGGGTTGACGACGAACAAAACAGCGACGGCGTTATTCGCGCAGGGAACAAGGCCGGAGTAGCGCGTCGACGTAAAGACAATGCGCCCGTCCGGCAAGTACGACGGCTGGACGTCGTGCCAACCCGACCCTGCCCCGTAGTAGACGTTCGCCCCTGCGTCAAAATTGGTTACTTGACGAAGACCAACGCCGTCGATTCCGATTTCGTAAAGTTCCGTATTCCCTTGCGCAGAGCCTTTAAATGCGAAAACGACCCGTTTCGCGTCGTAAGAGAGAGCAGGAGAAGAATAGACTCCTTCCCCTAAGGTCTCGGGCGTCGTCGCGTCGATGACGGCGCGAACGCGTTGTTCGTCTTTAGGGGCCCAAGGATTTTCTAACACATAGATTCCCCCGCCGGGTCGGTGTTGGAAAAACGCGTCGTAAATATGCAAGCCCTGATAGTTGTGCTCTTTAGAAAACAATATCGGGAAATCAAGCGCGGCGACGCTTGCCGTCTCCGCGTCAATTTGAGCCGATAGCCGAGGCGTAAACGCCGCAAGAAGCAAAAGCGCGGCGACGGCGATTCGAATTGAAAAAGAACGGCGCTCCATATCAACTCCATAGACGTCCAAAACGGGAGAATCTTAAAACTAACTGACGAAAAGACGCCTTACCACAGGCGTCCCCAATGCTCAACGCGCGGTCCTGCGTCTAATTCCTCTTGATTCTTCAAGGTGAAGACGTCGTTGCCATAGTCTTTGAACTCCGGCTTGATCCAACGCGAATTTTTGTCGTGTCCAGTTGCGGCGCGGAATTCGTCAAAGGTCATCGGCTCTTTACCGTTAGCGGCGTCGTAACAGAAATACTTGTCGCCAGATTCATGCGGCTTCGTTTCGTCGACCCAATAGACGTTGTCGTCGATATGGTAGTCGGCAATACGGTTATGCCAGCATTTGATAAAGAACTGCTGCGTATCGTAAAAGACGTTTTTACGGATCGTTATATCAACCGTTTTCGCGTCGAGACCGTACCCCAAAATCGGCGTCGCAATTTTATTCGGACGTTGATAATGGCTCCAGTCGCGGCCGGTATCGACGCAAAGATTATGTTCAAAAACAACCCCTTCCACGACTGTTTCAGGATGAGTGAACCAGATTTCAAACGCTTGTTCGCAGCGATAAATTAAATTGTCGCGCATGATAAGATTCTTAGCGACGTCTTTTTCTGGTCCTTGCGCCGTAAGCGCAACGTCATAAATTCGAGAAAATCGGCACTTCTCGACGACGCAGTCTTGTCCGCCTTCCCAAAACTCAACTCCGTTGCCAAAACGCACGCGGCGCCCTTCTCCGCCTTGACCATAAAGGTCGCCGCCCCCTATCCAATCGAACGAGCAGTTGCGAATCGTTATGCGTTTTGGATTCGGCAAAGAGACGCCATGCGCGCCCGTATGTGAAAACGTAATGTTCTCAATAATGACGTCGTGACCGGGGCACACGCAGCAGTGATCGCGCAAAGGCGCTTCGATCGAAACGAATAACTTGCCGGGGTTCTCTGCCGAAACCATGTAGACGCGGCGTTCTTTATTGTCGTACCAGAAATCGAGATACTCCTTGAGTTCGTCGCGCGACCAACGCTTGAATCCGGCGTATTCCATCCTGTCCGACGTCGATGCGAAGAACTTCTTAGGTCGATATTCAAAGAGCGCCATAATTCCGCGCGAAGGTCCCATCGGAGAAGGTTCCGTCAAGACAAGATTCCCGACGTCAGAATGGAGACCAAGAGAAATATCTTCATATTCATGAGTCTCAAGAGGCACAAAATCGAAAGTACCCCCTTGCGGAAGCTTGCCCCCTAAAAAAAACGTAATACGACCGTCGGACGCGTCTTTAGCAGGACGAAACACAACCGTATATTCGCCCCATTCGGTCGATATTTCGCCTGGAAGTTCAAGCGTCTCGCCGTAACTGCTCCACGGCTTGCCCGTCATCATCAGGCTGACGCCGCTGTCGATCGTTACCGGGGCGCTCGCGCGCGCTTTAAAACGCAGCGCGACATAGCCGCCGTCCTTAACCTGAAAACCTTGAGTCGTCCATTGAAGGTAAGTCGCCTCAGAGCCCGGCTCTGCGCATTCGATCCGATAACCTTCCGCGCCGTCAAGGTCGGCGAACGTCTCCTCGCGACAGCTCGCTTTCGCGTCCTCTTCTGTATAAACGTGCCACCTGCCGGACGCAAAGCCGCGAACGTAGTCGGACGTCGCGCCAAGATCGCGCCAACTCCCCTCACGGGTCGCCCAAAGATTCGAGTTCTCGTCTCCTATGCGCGTCCATTTCGCGCCCCCTGTCAGGTCGACGCTGTTCAAAATGCGAGGCGGGTAATATTCTTTGCCCGTCCTGTAGTCCGTATAGACTATCGGATTGCCTTCGGCGCCCGACTTGCACCGCAATTTCCCGCGCCAAATACCGTCTCGACGAAACCGAATGACGTCGCCCGGCTCAAAATCCGCCTGATTCACCCGGTCAAGCGTCTCCCAAGCGCTCTCCGGACTCGTACCCGACGCCGAATCGTCTCCTGCATGGGAGTCGACAAAATATTCTGTCGCAACCCCTTGGCTCACAACGCCAAGGGTCGCAGACAACAAAATAGCTAAAAAAGTTCGTTTCAATGCCGCGCTCCTTTTATTACCTGTTCCTTCCGGATTTAGGCAGAAAACTTTCTAAAAGCATATAGGAGCCGCAGAACAAATTCAAACCCTTTGCGCGGAGCCCCATAAACGTCTTTTAGTAAAGTCAAATACTACGTTTTACAAAAAACGGCGCCAAGGGAATATCTCTTGCGATCGCTCGGCGCCGTCAAACCACAGCGCCTCATGGAAGCGTTACGAAAACGCCTTCGCCAGAAGCGAGCTCGAACGAGAAATAACCTTCCGCGTTCGGCTTGATTGTCTGAGGCGTTCCGCGATACCAAGCGACGGCGGACTCTGCCGCGAGCTTCATGCGGACCGTCGCGCCTTTATTGTCCTGAAGTTCCGACATATTCACAAGCGTAAACGCGCCGCTCTTCGTCTCGTCTTTCTTTTCGAAACACCCAACAAGGAGCGGTTCTGTGCAATCTATCTCTTCGATTGCGGCAAAATCCTTATATTCGCCAGTCATCTTCAAGTAGGGCGTGGCGTCCGTGCAGTTATGCGTAAACGCGCCAATGTTGCGATACTTGACATATTCGTCCGAAAGGCGGCGAAGCTCCCAGAATACTGGACGCGCGTCGTACCAAGCGGTGGTTTGGCGGCTCTGCGTGTCGACAAGGGACGGGAAATCGTCTTTGTAACCGGCGTAAGTCCAGCACAAAATGCAGCGACAGCCAAAGGAAAGCATCGAGTAGCACTGCCAACGGTATTCTGCTTCGGTAGGCGTGCGCTTGCTGGGAACCCAAGCGAACGTCTGGATATAGCACCAGAACTCACGATCATATTCGCGCGCGACCGATGCAATCACATTAATCGATTCGACATAGTCCGGATACGTTGTTTTCTTATGGTCCGCGTCCCAATTCAACGGATAAATATCCGTGCAAATGTAGTACGTGTCAAATTTTTCGCAGAAATCGACGCAGTACTTGCGGAACAAGTCGGGATCTTTGTCATAATACTCGATGGCGGCAGCGCCCGCGCCATATTTCAGCTGCGCGGCGTTCGCGTACATCGGAAGAAGGTTGACGTAAGGCTCTTTGCCCGTCGCCTCTTTGTAAGGATTGCATTTCGCCGCTATCTTCTCGAAATCGTCAGAGCCGGGCTCGTCGATCACATACGCGCCCGTATAGCTCGGATGGTCGATATACTCCGCGTCTCCTGCAAGCGGCTTGTTATACCCTCCGTCGTTGACATAGACCTCGACGCCATATTTGTCTGCGGTCGAAAGCAAATCTTTTGTCGGAATACCGCCCATCGCAAGAAGGAAATCGAAACCGCAATCGGCGTAAACGCGCATATACTCTTCGTCAAAGTCTGACGGACGGAAGTTGCCCCATGCGCCGACCCGGAGACGTTCGCGCGTGAAGTATTCGGCCGGATAGGAAGCGTCGATATTGACGCCCAGCGCCGCGCGGATACGCTCCATGATAAAGGTCGCCGCCTCTTCGCGAGTCATCCCGTTCAATTCTTTAGCGCCAGCGGCGACAGTCGCGCCAATATCGCCGTAATTCGCATATGCGGCGAGCGCTTTTGCTGCGGCGTCAATCTCCTTTTGCGTAAGGATCTTTTCCGGTCGGAACTTGCCGTCTTCTGCGCTCATCAACCTGCGCGCCAGCACAAATCGAACCGCAGGCTCAGACTTGCGTCCGACAACGTCGGCAGGAGAAGCTTTATCCCCTAAATCGTTGAGCGAATAAACGCCCTTTTTACTGGCGCAATAAAGAGCAAAACCGCGCGACGTTACGTCGCAAAGCGCTTCGACCTTCCCGTCCCGTTCGACAACGACGTCTTCGCGCATATTCTTCAACTTGAACTCAGTGGGAACCGCGGGCTGACCAATCAAGAAATCAGAGCGTTGGAACGGAGAGTCGAGAACGCCGCCGGGAATGAGGCAACGATGATTATCGCCGGCCAAAATGGTCGTTTGAGAATAATCCGGCTCGTCGTTAGCCGCGTCGAGAAACGCTTGGGCGGCTTCCGCGGTCGGGAAAAAGCCAAGTCGAGAAATTGAGTATTTGGCGTCAAGAGCGCTCGGATTCGTCGGGTCGAAGCGGAAGGACGTAATCGTCCCTTTCCAATTTCCATGACTAAACGTTCTCATATCGACAATTTTATTGTGCCACGTACCGTCAGGCTCGACTCCAAACATAGAGTAACTCTTGTCGGAAAGGGACTTCAGTTCTTCGTCGTTGGTAAAAAAGAGGCCCGCTGAGTCGATATCCGTTTCGTATTTGTAACGCACCGCAAAGAACGGACGTTCCGAAGCCTTAAAGGCGTCCTCTTTTGCCATGACCGGCGTGAGCGTGCAGTCGAGCCCCGTCGATACGATAGTCGTCAATCCAAGTTCGTCATAGATTATCCCTTGCCCGACGTTCGCCTTAGGAGCGCCGTCGCCATTATTGAAAATCCATACCGGTTCCTTCCCAAACGCTGAAACGCCGACGACAATGAACGTTCCAACAATCAGCGTCGATAAAAATCGCAGATTCTTCATCAAATACTCCTTCATTCTATGCTGTAAGCGTCTCAGCGCTCAAACAAAACTCCCTGGCGTTACGGCAAGACGGAACGGCGTTGACAACGCAATAATTCCTCTCGTTTGCGCGCGACGCGACGCCCGCCGTTGTGGAAAAACGAGTCTCCTGTACAATACTAGTTTCATTGTAACGCCGCGCCGCGGCCAATGCAACAATTTTCAGAACAAAAGGCGCAATTACTCGCGCGACGGGAGAAAACTATGAGCGAAAAGCAAGTTCGCGTCGGAATTTTGATGGGAAGCGACAGCGATTGGGATAAAATCAACAGCGTCGCTAAGGCGTTAGACGAATTCAACGTCGGCTACGAAATTCACGTCATGAGCGCGCACCGAACGCCTGACAAAGTCCTAGAATACGCGTCGACCGCGAAATCGCGCGGGCTAGGCGTCGTCGTCGCCGCCGCAGGGGGCGCCGCGCACCTCGCGGGCGTCGTCGCGTCGCACACCACGCTGCCTGTGATCGGTATTCCTGTCAAAACGGAAATGATGGGCGGACTCGATTCGCTCCTCTCTACCGTGCAAATGCCTGGCGACGTGCCCGTTGCAACGGTCGGCACGGGATCAGGCGGAGCGAGAAACGCCGGTATTCTTGCCGTACAAATGCTGGCGCTTGCCGACCCCGCGCTTGCTGACGCGCTCGTCGAATTTAAGCAAAAGCTCGTCGAAAAAATCGCTCAAAAAGACGCCGCGTTCCAAGCGAAGCTGCAATAACGCCGAAGCGCCTCAACCAAACGTCTTTTGTACAGCGCCGCGCTGGAATTACGTCGATTCCAGCGCTTTTTTATGCCAAAACGAAATTCCAACTGCAACGATTTTGCTGTTTTTACGGATTAAGCTAAATTTAGCGATTCTATCGGACGATATAGTTAATTAGCGCTATGCGATGAGCGCGTTTTTCTCAAAGACGAGGACGCCAGAGATGTTTACATTCCACAAAAAAACACAAAGGTCTGTTGAAGAAGATCCAAACGCAACAATGACGGAGACGCCCCTTGCCGAAGAACTCGACCGTCGAGAAAGCGTCTTGAACGCGAGAATCGCCGCCTTTGAAGCGGCTATGCGTCAACAAGCCGAAGACGAAGGACGCCTCGTTCGCGGCTGCGGAGACGCCAATGCCGTCGACGCTAAGCTGCAGCTCGAACAAACCGCCGACGAACTGTCGAAAGTCGCAGACGCTCTCGAAGCTCGAGAAAAGAAAATGGCAGAATTGGCGGCAAATCTTAGATCGAGAGAAAACGCGCTTTCGGAAAAATCGCGCAATGTCGAAGCGCTCGAAGCGCAGCTCGCAAAAAAGCGAACGGAAGCGCAACAAATTGGGCTGAGGCTTCTCGCCGCGCAAGAGGAAATCGACGAAAAAGAACGCCTCTTCGAAGAACGATCGCAAAAGACGCTCGAAACAATAAAGCTTCAAAAAGACGAGCTGAACGAACTGCGCAAAGCAGCGTAACACGAATTCTCCTAAAAATTGTATTATCCGCCCCGGCGTCTTCTCCGTCGGGGCGTTTTTGCCTTGCGTCTTCTTCTCACTCTTTCTGTTTCTGATACAATGAACGCGTTTAACCGTTTTCTCTGGTATTTGGAAAATCGGTCTCGCGCGAAGTATAGAATTACAGCCGCAACCGTTAAAAATTTTGTTTGAAAAACTACAAGACGCTAATGCCGTTTTGTGTATATAAGCCCCTTGCCTTGGGAGAGCTCATGTTAAAAAACCATAAGCTGCAGTTATCGGCATTACTATCGTTGCTTCTCGTTGTGTTTGCAGTTGCTCCTGCAACTTATGCGCAAGACTACTTTGGAGGAACCGATCCTGACGCGCCTTTCTCCTTCTCGCTGGAAGGTTTCGGCGACGACCTGTCCTTTGGCGCTCTTGCCGACAAAACGTTAAGCGTCAACGCCCAAATCGTCAAAGCGCCTGAAAGCGTCGCCGACGTCTGGAACGACGAAGGCGCCGCCCCTGTCGGGTTCCTCGCTGTTCAGACGACTGTCGCCGATACCTGGCACATTTATACTCCGACCCAAACCGGAGGTATGGCGACGAAATTCGATAAACTCGAAATCAGTTCGCCCGACGTCGAACTTGGAGAAGTCTATCTTGCAACAGAATGGAAGCTCGTGAAAGACGACTTCGGCGATGAAACACAAGAGCTCTTTGGCAAAGTCGATTGGATCGCCCCGATCTACGCTCCTGAAGGCGTCGAAATAGCCGAACTGTCAATTTCCGGCGTTGTCAACGCGATCGCGTGTTGTTACGACGAAGGAGGAACTTGCGTTCCGCAAAAAGAGGAGTTCAGCGCTAAATTCGCCGAAAAAGACGTCGCCGACGTCCTAAGCGCAGCTGAAAAGCTCATGCTTAAAACTGGCGAAAACAACCTTGAAGAAACAGGCGAAAACGTTTCCGAAACCGGAGAGACGTCGAGCGCCAACTTGGGAACGCCGACCGCTTACAACGCCAAGCGGATTATAATTCTTCTTATCACCGCGTTCCTCGGCGGGCTCATTTTAAACGTTACCCCCTGCGTTCTTCCGGTCGTTGGTCTAAAAATCCTCTCCTTCTTCGAACAAGCTGGGCGCAGCCGCGCAAGCGCGTTCATGTTGAATGTTTGGTACACCCTTGGCGTGCTCATCGTCTTTGCCGTCTTGGCGTTCTTCGTCTCCGGACTCAGCAGCCTCTTTACCCGCGGGCTCTTCCAAATACTCATGAGCGCTATCGTCTTTGTCATGGCGTTAAGCCTTATGGGCGTGTGGGAACTGCAGGCGCCAGCTTTCCTCGGCGGCGAAAAATCAAGCGAACTCTCCTCAAAAGAAGGACCGGCGGGCGCTGTGTTCAAAGGCGTCATTACGACCTTGCTTGCCATCCCGTGCGGCGCGCCTCTCCTGAGTCCAACATTGAACTGGGCAAGCCAGCAACCCCTTAAAATCGTCTTTTTCGTCTATTTGGTCATCGGGCTCGGCATGGCGTCCCCCTTCCTGATCGCGGGCGCCTTTCCGGAACTCCTCAAATTCTTCCCGAAACCGGGCGAATGGATGGATACGTTCCGCAAAGTGATGGGCTATTTCCTCCTCATCGCGGTCCTGTGGATCCTTTACTCCGCGCCGCTTGAGTACCTCTTGCCCTCGATCACCTGCTTGTTTGCGCTGTGGTTTGCATGTTGGAACATCGGGCGCAACCAGTGGGAATTCGAGAATCCAAAGAAAAAAATTAAAGGCTGGATCGTCTCGATCGTCGTCGTGGCGATTACCATAATCTTCTCCTTCAACTTCCCTGGCAACCCGATTAAAACGAACCTGCAAAACGCAAGTTCTGCAAAGTTGCTTCGTTGGGCTATTCGCGCCGAACGCGACGGCAAGCTCGAAGAACAAAAAAAGGGTCATTGGGCGTTGTTCGATAAGGAAACGTTCGCGCGAGAACTGGAGCAAGGAAGAATCGTCGCCGTCGACTTCACCGCCGACTGGTGCGTCAATTGTAAGTTCATCGAAAGAACGCTTTTGCATACGGAAGAAATCGAAAAGAAATTCGAAGAGAAAAACGTTCTTACCCTGAC
Organism: Thermoguttaceae bacterium; assembly: GCA_028695965.1. Taxonomy (GTDB): domain Bacteria; phylum Planctomycetota; class Planctomycetia; order Pirellulales; family Thermoguttaceae; genus RUG369. The sequence continues at coordinate 19,883 of JAQVHZ010000003.1, forward strand.
TGCCGACTGGACCAACCAAGACGCGCAAACGCCCGACGTCATCGCCATCAACGAGCTGCTTGACGCCAACGGCGCGCGGCAGGTGCCAACGCTCATGATCTTCACGCCGGAAAACCCCGACAAACCGATCGTCCTTTCCGGACTCTACACTAAATCCACGCTCGTTGAAGCGATCGATTCGCTCTGATCCAATACAATGAACGAACCACAAGCTCTCAGCGTCCTCTAAAGAAACGTTAAGAGCGCCGAACTAAGAGGTAAAACAAATGGCGTCGAATCAAGAAGCCTTAGAAACCCTGCGGTGGAAAAAGTTTCCCGTCTTAAACGACGGCTTCGTCTGTCTCGTCGACGTGATGGGGTCCGACGACTCCATCGTTCAAGCGGCGCGCGTAAGTTACGGAGAGGGTACAAAATCCGTTTCCGACGACCGCACCCTGATTCGCTACTTGATGAGGCACAAACATACGACGCCTTTCGAAATGGCGGAAATCAAGCTGCTCATTCGCATTCCGATGGACGCGTGGCGGCAATGGGTCAGGCACCGCACCGCCTCTATCAACGAATACTCGACTCGGTATTCCGTCGCGATCGACTCCGCGCAAACGACCGAGCCGAACGCGTGGCGCGCGCAAGCGACCGCTAACCGCCAAGGGAGCGCCGACTACTTCGATCCCGCCGTCGGCGCTGAACTGTCCGAAGAGGAACGTCAATTCCAAGAGGACGCGCGCGCCTTGTATACCAAACGCGTCGAAATGGGCGTCGCAAGAGAACAAGCGCGAAAAGATCTGCCTTTGTCGACCTACACCCAAGCCTATTGGAAATGCGACTTGCATAACCTGTTCCATTTCCTGAGCTTGCGCATGGAAGGGCACGCCCAACTCGAAATTCGAGAATATGCGACCGTCATCGGCGAACAGATCGTCAAGCCGCTCTTCCCCTGCGCGTACGACGCCTTTGTCGACTACCGTCTCCAGTCGGAAACCCTTTCTCGACTCGAGCAGGAAACGATCGCCAGGCTCGCCGCCGCTCACAAAATACCCGCCTCGCTGGAAGATTTTATGGCGTGCGGCGATCCCTCTTGGCAAGGACTGACGCGATGTCGAGAACGAGACGAGGCGCTCGCAAAGCTCGTTAAAATGGGACTTGTCAAAGAATAATCCAAGGCTGCGCAAATTGACATACAACGACAAAAATCAAGGAGAACGTACGATGCAAAAAAAGACATATCTTTCATTAATCCTGGTTGCCGCCGCGTCGACGTTTGGACTTTGGGACGCCGCAACAGCGCTTCTGAATCCTGATTTTGCGGCGAATCTTCTGCAAGCGCAGGAACCGCAAGAGGCGGAAGAACTTCCGCTCATTCTCTCCTCTGTCGACGGCGAAGGAGAACCTCAAGAGGAAGAAGCGCCGATTCTGGAATTCTTCGACGAAGAAGAGGATGAAGAAGTAGAAACCCTGCCCCCGCCCGCTATCCTCGAACGAAAAGACGCCGCTGTCGGGGAGATTCCCCCTTACGAACACTTGACTGAAACCGACTTTACCGAAGAGGAAATGGAAGAAATTTCGACTCGGCCGCTATTCAGGGAATTTGCAAATACGGTGGGCGAAGTCGCGCCTCTGCCGGAAGAGCTCGACGTCGAAAGCTTTGACGTGCCCGGCGCCGCGCTGATTTTTCCTGAACAGCAAATAATCGTCGACGGACAGACGACGCAAACGAGTATTGAAGAAGCGACGCGAGCGCTCGACGAAGTACTGGAAATCGCTAACGTCGACCTCGGTTCGCTTGAAATCTCTGAAAGAGATCATGCCGCTTTAACGCAGCTCGACGCCGAAATTCAACGCCTCTACCCCTTATGGATCGACGCGGAACTCAACCGAACGACGATCGGACGCCGAGAGCTCAACTGGAAACAGCCGGGCTACGCGCTCTATTCAACCGCCGATCCTGAACCGGTTGACGCGTACGGCTCCGATTGGGCAATGGCTCCAGACGCGCCCTTCTTCTTCCAAGTCGTCAATTCGCTCGACGGAGAATGCTATTACACCAAGGCAGGCGATTTTGAACAGTTCGATCCTCACGGCTTCATGGCTCCCGCGCTCATACGCGGCGATCAAACCTTCGTCTTGACCGTCGAGCCCGGTAAAGTCGTTCCTACGGGACGCGCCGAAAGAATACGCGTTCGAAAAGACGGACAAGTTCAGGGAACGGACGTGTCCGGAAAACTCGTTACTGACGTCCATCTTGGGAACGTGCCTCTCTTTGTCTTTGATAATCCCGCAAGACTCTATTCCGAAGACGGCGTCTTTTTCGCTCCGACCCCGTATTCGGGAGAGCCTAAACAAGCAAAATTAAACGCCGGAACAAAAATTGGCGTTACCTCGGGCAAGGTCCTCCTTTCCAACGGCAAGCCCGAAGAAATCTTCGCGAGAATCGTCGTGCTCTGCAAGTCTAAGAAAAGGCTCGTCGAGATCCTTTCGCAGCCGCGGCTGTAATAATACGACGTAAGCGCTCGTCTGAATCAAAAAGCCGCCGGGCTCCATTGAGAAACCCGGCGGCTTTTTTGTTCAGGCCCGTGCTGGAACCTATTCGGCAAGTTCTATAATCGGTTCAAACCGAATCTCCACCGGCCCCATCAGCCCGGACGGAACAGCGTTCTTATAACGCGAAGGAATGTTCTTGTAGTAATTAGCCAACGTCGAATAGACGACGACTTCTATTCTGTTTTCGCCAGGAACAAGCATATCCGTAAGTCCAATCTTCCACGGGGGCGTCGACAAAACGCCGACTTCTTTCCCATTTAAGTAGACGAAGCAACTGACGCCAACATTTCCAAGGTCAAGAATGACGCGTCCCGAAGCGCTCGAGTTGCCGTCCCACTCAAACGTCTTCGTGTATTTTGCGCCGCCGGAATAATTCTCCAACACGCCGCGAGAGTTCCAATCGCCGAGCGTTGTAACGCCCGAATCGCAGCCAAGCCGAATCGGCTCGGGGCACAAAGCGCCGTCATAAAGCCCGTCTACCTGGGGCGTTATCGTCAACGTAACTTTCGACGCGCGCTCAACCCTTGTCGGCAGTTCCAATTTCGTGAGGACGAGTCCAACGTCTGCCAAAGCGCCGGCGCCGTCCTTGTCCTGCAATTTCCAGAAGGTCGAGCCGTCGACCGGCGTCTCCTTTTTCTTGACGTCCGTTGCCTGACCGTCGATCTCAACCGATTCGACTATTCCGTAACTCGGAACGAGAAGCTCTTTCAAGCCCGGCGGCGCGACGAAAGAGAGACGCTGCGCGCGATTCTCTTTTAAAGCGTCAGAAGTTGCGGCGCCAAAGACGTCATAGTTCAAAACGCCCGGTATGTTGAACCAAATCGTCGACAGCGGAACACGATTCGACGCGTCGACAAGCTCCGGCGTCTCTTCGCGAAGACCTGTCGTCAGGCCGTTAAACGCGCCGGAGTCGAGGCCGTCGTACGCAATCATGCGGGAAGCGGAACGACCCTCCGTTCCCCGTCGAACAAAACAACACGCGTATCGCCCCGCCGCGTCGTATCGCAAAAGGACGGGAGAATTAGGCGCGTCCTCAGCCGCAGCGTCAAGATAGAATTCACTCTTGGCGTCTACTCGTTTTCCAGCAAGATAAAGAGCGCTCGGCGCGCCGCTGGAAACGTAAATATCGACAGAATTTGCGCAGCGTTCCTTACTGCTCGGCACGACGGGGACCGTCGACCATAAGTAATAAACGGAGCCCTCTTCTTCCGGCATGAAGACCGTTTCGTTATGTCCCTCTTCCGTTCTGCCAAGACCAATAAACCGAGAATCTATCTTCTCTTTAAGTCCATGATATCCCTGGCGGCCCGGGTTACCTTCAATTCCCCACCGCCACGAGAACGAGTGTGGACGCCAAGTATAACGCTTGCCGTTAAACTCGATCGCTTCTTCCGGATCGACGCGGTCGAGCGCCGCTAAACGCGCCTCAAGTTCAGATAGATCGGCGTCTTTCGGGAACGGGCCCAGGAGTTGGAACTTGCGTCCAAAATCGTTCAAGTAATTTCCTGCGTCCTCGACGTCAAAGCGCTGCGCTTCCGCCCCGATGACGTCCTCAGAAATAGGCAGTCGGAAATCGCCCCAACGGTTGTCGAGCGTCGGCAGCAATTGAAAGCCCCATTCGCCGTCAAGACCCAACGTCGACGCCTCCTTTTTGGCCGACCCGTGAAGCGTGTGAACTTCTCCTGCCGGGGAAGTCAGTTTAATCGTCTTTTCGCCGCCCGATCCAAACGCGCGCGCCGTCCAAGCGCCGTCTTCGTCGACTCTTAACGCGTCGAGTTCTTCGACGTTCGTCTCAAGGGACGTCAGAGGAACGCTGGGCTTCTCGTCCTTCCAGAAAACGATCAAGCCCGCCTCGTCCTCTTTATAAGGCCAAGTAACGATCGTCGCGCCTGCAAGTTCGCCCTCCGTCGGCTGATACGCGCCGACCGCTTCATTAAAAGAGCCGTCCCAAGGGTTCAAGAACTCGGGCTTCCCTTGCGACCGAAACGCCAGCTGCGAGCCCTTTTTGCCTTTCATCACAAAATAAATATCCGCGTCGCTGGTCGTCCTCTTCATCACGGAACAAGGGGCGCCTGTCTTCGCGTCAAAGACCTCGCGCGGATAAGCGCTTATGAATTCGCTGAATATATTCCACATACGCGAATCGTCCCGATTCAAAGCGGAAGCGCCTTGACCGACGACTTCGCTGTTCACGCCCGTGCGGTGCAGCACATGGACGTTCCCAACGTCGACCTGCCCCAACGCGTCCAATCCGTCGGCGCTCGTTCGCCAAGCGTCGGACGGTTCGGCAAAGGCATACCGAAAATCTTCTGCGCTCGCAAGGGTCGCCTCCCCGTCAGAAAGAGCAAAGAAAACGCCCGCAGACCCGCGGCGCGGGGCGTCTTCGTCGTGGCAGTCGAGCGTAACGACGTCCCCGTTGCGAAGCGTCAAAGCGCCGGTCCAGCCGACGCTGTAACCGACGCCGTCGCAAATCTTCTCGCCATTGACATAAAGCGCCCCGAAACTATCGCAGAAGAAACGCGCCGAATACTCGCGAGGTTCAGACGCGAGCCCAGTTGCAACCCATTTCAAATAGACGTCCTTTTTCAGCTCGGGGCTCCAAACCCAATGACCCGAAAAACCGCCCGGATAAACGCGCCTTTTGGAGATCGTGCCGTCAGAACCGACTTTAATCCCCTCGCTGTCCTCTTCTTTAACGAACGGCGAGAAAAAAGCGCCGACGCCGCCTGAGTCGTTCCGAACGACCGAAATGTCCTTTTCTTCGCCCGGCGAGACGCCAAAGAGTTCGCGAACGCTGGCTCCAAGCTCCGGATCGTCCCGACCGGAACGTTCAGACGCTATCGGCGTCGCGTCGAGCGCGATGACCGTTCCGCCAGAACGATACAATTTCAGCGCTTGTTGAAGCGTCTCCCAACGTATCCCCTGCGTTGACGGAAGAATAAGGACGCCATGTTCGCCTCCGGCGACGCAAAGCTTGCCGCTGCGAATCTCCGCGCGTTGAATTGACGCGTCGTCGATGAACAAGACGTCGCGGCCGCTTGCAAAAATGCGCGTCGCCGCCTCAAAGGCGACGTCTTTCGCTCGGGCTCCGTTTAATTTCGACTGATATGCTGAAACCGGATAGAGCACGACGACGTCCGCCTGCTCCACGCCCCGCGTCAACGCAAAAGAGAGCCGCTCAAAATATTTCAAAAACGAACCAAACGCTGCCCAATACGGCTGACGGAAATGATAGCAGGGCGGCGCCCATTCCCAGTACCCGCCGTAGGTTGTGTAATATAGCCCGTGCAGATTGAGCAAGTTCGCGCCAAAAAGATAATTTTCGTTCGTAGCAAATAAAAGCCGCTTCGGGTCCGCGCCCCAACCGAAACTATGATAGCCTTCGAGCCAAACGCGCGGACGATCGTAGAAATGCGCTATCGACGATGAAACTTTACACTTGATGAAGTCCGCTTGTCCGCCGGGCGTGTCGTGTCCTGGCGCGGTATACCAGCGAACGGCGCTGAAATAATCGCAGAATTCGTACGGTTCCCTGCCCCGGCCGCCAGAATCGCAGGCGTAGATTCTGCCGCGATTAGCGTGCCACTCGTAAATTGGCATGAAATAACGCTCTTCCGCAAGTTTGACGCGGACGTCCATATAATCGAGCCGATATTTCTCCGCCATCGCGCCGACGTCGCCGCCAAACATCGCGGGCGCGGCCGTCCAATAGGAATACCCTTTGCGTTTCTCAAATTCCAGCGCGGCGTCGTCCGTCCAAATAGCCTCGCCGGTGCCGATTTGCAGTTCGTCTTGAAAGAAATAGTCGAGTCCCAGAGTCGATTTGCCGTCGTCTTGTTCGTCAAGCGCTTCTTTCGCGCGCGTTTCAAAGGGCTGAAAGAATCGTTCGACAACCTTGGCTCCTGAATCAGGATGGAGAGGATTCAGCGTATGCGGCTCGCGTTTCGCGCGATAAACCCACGCTTCACAATCGATTTTCGATTCTTCTCCTGAAAGATTCTCAATATCGAGCGAAAAACAATTCGCGGCGTCAAGACGCCCAGACTCGTCAAGAGGATAGGCGACGACTTGAATAATCTCATCGTCTTCTTTCGCGGCAAGATCCCGCGCGGCGAGGACGTCCGCATATTTCTCGCCGACGGCGACGCGTCTCTTTGCCCCGACGTGTATCGTTCGACTTTGCGTCTCTTTATCCCGATAAATCAATCGGTCGTACAAGTTGTTTGGAGAGCCTTGCCAATCGAGCGTATAGCCGCTGAGACCGACGCCCATGTCCAACTTGCGGCAATGCTCCGCAACTTGTTCAAAGACGTCAAACCATTCGTCGGTCAACACTTCCGGCTCGTTCGGATAGGTCAGCCAGTTCGGTTGAACCTCATTGCGCACGTCCTGATGCGCGTAATTCACTTGAACGCCAGAAATTCCTTTTTTCTTCAATTCGTCGAGTTGCTGTTTGAGCCGATCGACGTCAAGTTTCTTGCCCGTCCACCACCAAAACGGAACTTTCCCGTAACCGGACGGCGGATCAGCAAAACCTTCTCTCAGACCAACTTGCGAGTCTTGTGCAACGACAGATCCGCATATCGTTAACAACGCAACAATCGCAGACGCCAATAAAAGCGCGCCCTTTCTTCGACTCATATCGTAATCTCCCGTCTCTCCGAAAATATAATTCTTCGCGTCCGTGCTCTTCTGCAAGGCGCTATTCATAGATAATACCAAACGCAAACGACAAAAACAAGTTTCAACTCATATTGCAACCTGAATCAAACCAGTAAATGGTAGAATCCGTTATTTTTGAACCTTCCGAATCGGAATGCAAAGTTTTGCTCGAAAAACAACTCAAGAATGAAGGAGCGCTATTCGTTGCTGGCAAGGACTTAGCGATCAATATGAGCCAATTTGGTTGCAATATGAGTTTCAAGAGAAATTACAATACAAGAAGACACGAAGGTTCGGCAAACCTTGCGGCGTCAATAAAACTACGTTACCCTGAACAAACGTTTAGCGATTCCCCGACGCCAGTGCGTTGACGCCCCGCAAATCAACCGATTGGCAAGCGTCAACAACAGCGCCTATTTATACTAAATTACTGATTCAGGACGTAATGTAAGGGCTTCAAATCGAAAGACATGGTTTCTAGAAAACCAGGAATATTGCGATATTTACCGCCGCCGACCTCGTATGGAGTCCGCGTCCAGGACGCCCAGGACGTCCTGGATCGAATTTGAGAGCTTGAAACCTAGAGACATAATTTCCGGAAAACCTGGAATTTTGCGGTATATACCGCCGCTAGCTCCGTATCGCTGGGAGTCAAAGAAATCACTGCTAAAAACGCGCTGCGACTTGGCATATTGAAATAAGTAGCTAAGCGTATATGGAATCTTCTTGTCAAAAGAATGATATAAATTATAGAAGAAAATCACCACGCTTTCATTGTGGACTATTCTATCTATATCGTCTTTGACTAAAAGAATTTCGCCATATCCAATGATTCCGCGCTTTTTTAAATAGCAAATATAGGAAAAAAACGATAGGGTTCTGTATACCTTCCCTATATTTGTTTCCATCTCGACGCTTGAATGAACGTCTTCTGAAAGCCATTCTTTGCCAAAATCCAACAAAGAAAGCCCCTCTCTGATAAGCGGATCTGTAAAAATTCTATCGGTCAGATCCCTTATATAGCTCGCTTTTTCCAACCTAATTTTTCGGTTCCATTGAACCAATCCTCCCACTACGCCAATAACGACGACAACCAGAGAAATCATCTCGCTCCAATCAGCTAAGGCGCTTCTCGCTTTCGTCATGATTTGCATTCCGCCTTTTTCATGATTTGAAGAGGCGTCTGCTCTATTTTCTTCACTCGTCAGAGATTGCAGGGCTGCTCCCTTTTCGTCAATCTCTTGCGTCTCGTCGCTTACCGCCGCCACGATCTCAGGGCGATATTCATTTGGTTCATCCGTAGAAACGACAACAGCTTCATTCGGAGCAACTTCTGAGTCTTGTGCAATCATAGGTTCGCAGACCGTTAAAAACACAGCAAGCACAGACGCCGACAAAAGCGCGGTCTTTCTCAGACTCATAGCGAACTCCAACCTCTCCGAAAATAAGTTCCCAACAACATTGCTCTTCTGAAGCATATAATGCTAAGATGATACCAAACAGCAATTACAACGTCAAGTTTCAAGGCGCAATACAGAAGACAAAAGTCACAGCGTAACTTTACAAACGTCGATAAAAATAAGTTATCCAGAATAAACGTTTAACACTTCCCTGACAACACCGACCCAACGCCCCTAACGAATCTGTCGATTGGCGCGTGTCAATAACGGCGCCCGTCAACAAGCTCTTTTAAGTCAAACGGCTTAGCGACAACGCGCGTCTTACCCCAAAGATCGCGGCGCTCAAAATAACGAGTCTCGTCTTCGCGAGGTGCAAAGGCGAGCAGATCGATCGGAACGCCGGGGAACGTTCGCTTGATGTGCGCCAGAATCCCAGGAAACTCCGGATCGCTAAGATTAATCGTATCGACGACAACGCGCGCCATATTTTCAGAACGCAGCGCCGACGAAGGCTCGAAACGCACTAAACTCTCTGTGCGAACAGTATAGCCGTACTCCATAAATCCGTCTTCCAAACACGCTCCCATATCGCGGTCGTCGGCAAGTATGAGAACCTCGCCAGACCGAGACTCTTCGTCTTCAGCAGCAATAGGAGCAGAAACGAGCAGATCGACAGTCGACGGCAACGGCCCTCTGGTAAAAATCCCTTTGGAACCGCTCGGATCAAAAAAGAGTTCGAACTCGCGCCGACCCTCAGTTCGCCACGTCGCAACATAAAAACGACGAACGCCGGTCATCTGATCGCCCGTGCGCTCTTCTCCTTCGCAAAGAGCGCCGGCGACAAGCACGATCGGAGCAAGAGGATTGACGCGGCGAAGCGCCTCGAAGTCGTAAGACGAAAATTCGTTCGGAAAAGAGCGGCACAAGATGAAGATATCCATTTCATACAACGAATACAGCGACGGCTTGTTGTCGCCAAACGTCTCGTCGCGAAACCGTTCGGAATAGTCGTCGACATTAATTCGTTCGCGCGTTATCACCTGCGCGTCCGAACGATCGGCGATCGTTCGAACGTCTCGTTCGAGCTCGTTAAATTCGGCCCGTGATAATCTACCGCCTATAAATATTCTCATTGTCGTCTGCCGCGTTAGGGAAAAGGGAGATATCAGCGCCTATTATACAACACATTAAAGTCGCTACAACAAGCGAATTTTCTCCAATTTGTCTATTTTGAAACAAAACTCCCCTAAAGTCAAGCAGAACATTTCAAAAAAATGCCCGTCTCAATCGAAAAAGACTGAGACGGGCAAAAGCTGATCCGCAAAAAGGCGCCTTAGTTGTCGGCAGCTTTTTCGTAAGCGTCGAGCATTTCAGAAAGGATATTTTGCGTTTCTGAATCTTCTTGTTCGCTTGCGTTATAACGATTATACATATTCGCAACTTCCGGTCCGCGGAGCAACGAGCCGTTAGCGGCAAGTTGTCGTTCAAACGCAGCGAGCGCCTTGCGGCGTTCGGCGTGAGGATAGTTCGTATCGCCAATCATATCGACGAGCGTCGTTTGCGCATAATTCGTCTTGACTGTCGCGGCGTATTCGAGACCTACGTCAAAGAACGTCGGATTCGCCATAAATTTACGAATAAGGTCGTTCATACGATCGAATTCGTACATATCTGGGCGAGTCGCCGACAAGGCAAGGAATGCGCTCGCCGCCGCTTTGGCCTGTTCCAGACGAATAGCGGCGTCGACTTGGTCCGGTTTCGTATGATCGAACAAATGCTGCAGCGCCATCGAGCTCGACATAAGATCGGAGGGCGTCGGATAAACGTATGCGTTCGGTTCGCGGCCAACGAGAAGGTTCGCGGTTGTGTCTTCGCCGTCTGCCGTTGTGCCGACAAGCAGAGGAACGTCGAAAGTGCGCGCGTCGGCGCGAAGCGTTTGCGCGATAACGCGCGCGTCCGGCAAGCTGACGTTCGCCGAGGCGAGAACCAACTCGACGTCGGCGCAGCCTTGCGCGGCAAGAAGCGCGTCTCGGCCCGTCGTTACCGGAATAATCTGATAGCCCTGTTGCTGAAGAACCATGCCTATTTTGCTGCAGTCCTCAAGCTTCGGACACGCAACGACGGCGATTCTCTTACCAGTCGACGTCATGAACCATTCGAGCATACGGCCAACCTTAGTCGCGCCAATATACGGTTCGTCAGGATTCCACTTCATAATGGCGGAAATCGCTTCGTAACGAACGCGTCGATCGGCGCACGTCGCCGCGCGGACGATCGCAGACGGAGCGTCGTTCGAACGAACGAGCGTGGCGTCTCCAATATCGCGAAGCCAAATCGTCGGCAAGAAGGCGCCTTTGTAATGCTGCGAATCAAGCGCGTAGCAAATCGCGCTTTGCAGGTCGGCGGTTGTCGCTTCCGGGAAAGCCGCTTGAAGCTCGGTCAGTCCGTCGGCGGCTTTAGCGTAGCCGACCTTAGACAGTTCAAGTTCAGCGGCTGCGACGATCGCAAGTTCAGGACAGCTGACCGGCGTCGCGTCCGTGGCGGCGCCTACGCGATTCGCAAGCTGCGCAACTCGGGCCGTCTCTTCGAGATAAGCGTTCTCGACGAGAACTGCGTTTCTCACCGGCGCTCCCTTTGCGGCGTCCCAACTCCAAAGATCCGTCTCATCGCCCACAACGCGCGGGAAAAGCGTCGTCTTGTTATAGTAGCCAAGCGCGCTCCTATAAGCGGTTAGCGCAAATTCCGCTTGTGTCGGAACGGCTGAATACTGCCGGGCTAAAGCGTCGACCGTCGCTTGACGCGTCGCTTCGTCCGGATCGCCGTCGTACAAAAGCGCCAAAAGCTCGGGACCAACGCGAAGATCTTCCTGTTCGCCAAGAAGCGAAACCGCAGGCGCAATAGACGCGGCGTCCGCTTCGCGAACAGTCGCAATCAACGCCTCAACGAAATCCCCTTCAAAGAACGGCAGAAGCGCGCGGGCTTCTTTGCTCCTGGCTTCGTCCGTCCCAATGAGGTCTTGAACGAGCAACGAAACAGCCGCGGGACCGCCCCGGCGCAGATCGAGAATCGCCGTCGCGCGGTCAGACGTCGAGCCGGAGCTCGTGCGCGCGATCGCCTCGCGAAGCGCCGTCTCCCCTTCCCACGCCTTACGAGCCGTCTCCAGGACTTTATTATAGACTTCGGCGCCCGCAGGACCAATTTCAGGAAGCGCAATGAAATAGGTCGCGCGGCCGGAACCAAGCGCGTCAAGGCTCGCCGCTGCAGTCTCAGGATCGGCGTCAGGCGCCGTCAGCGCTTTTTCGACGAGAAGCTTAGCATACAAAGGACGACCGACGCGCGCTATTTGCGCCGCGGCGCTGAAAAGCTCGGCGGAATTCTGAGGATTTCTGCCCATGACCGCCTTTTCGGCGGCGTTTGCTGTTGCGATAAAATCTTCTTCCGTCTTGATTTCGTCGGGAACGTCTTCCGGACGGTTATATTTCGAACGCTCGTCTATCTCTTCGCCTTCCGCTTGCGCAGGGTCCGCAACGGTCTTGACCTGGGCGACCGCCGAAGGCGGCGGGACGTCGGGAGTAGGAATCGCCGAAGGCGCAAACGGATCGGAAGCGTTTGGCGCGGCAAACGGATCGTCATCGGCGTTTTCGTCGTCGGCTTCGTCCATAAAGTCGCCGAACGGGTCGTCGTCTTGCGCAAAGACTGCGCCGACGTTAGTAAAAGCCTCGTCGACTAACGAAGCGGCGTCCAGCGCGCAAAAAGCGCATATGACGCCCAACGCAAGAAAAAATCGATTCCGGTTTCGCATAGTATCGTTTCGTTTCTGTTATGTGCTCAAATATGCAAGGGCATACTGCGCCCCCTCGGACGAAAAACCCGCCCCTTTAATTATAGGGACGCGCGCCCGGATACGCCATAGAAAGCAGATAGAAAATTTGATTTTTTTTGAAACAGGAGACCGAATAGACGCAAGAGTTGGAATTTTAGAAAATACAGAAACAATACGCAATAAGTTCACAAACTACCTTGTCCGCAAACTTTATAAATAATGGCGCAAAAATCGACTGCAGGAAACGGAACGCCCGCGTCCATTTCCTGCACAAGTCAGCTGCGTTCTAACGCGGGCGATACGACAGAATGTTTTGTTCGCGCGCGTTTCTAACAGCTCATTTCGCCTGACGCGCCTTGAAGAACTCGATCAACGCGTTCGTAGAAGAATCGTGCGTCGTCGTCGTCTCGCTCGACGTCAATTCTGGCAAGACCTCTTTTGCGAGCTCCTTGCCAAGTTGGACGCCCATTTGGTCAAACGAGTTGATATTCCAAATCATGCCCTGAACGAAAATCTTCATTTCGTACATCGCAATCAGGCGGCCGAGCATAATTGGCGTGAGCTTTTCGAAAAAGATAGTGTTCGTCGGACAATTGCCCGGAAAGACCTTAAAGGGCGCAAGACGGCGCGCTTCGGCGGCGCTGGCGCAAGTATCCATGAGGCAGGCTTCCGCCTCGGCCAGCGTCTTGCCCGTCATCAGCGCTTCGGTCTGAGCGATGAAATTCGCAATCAATTTCGTATGATGGTCGCCAGCCGGATCGCCGACCGGGTTATGCGTTTGGACTGGCGCAAGGAAATCGCACGGGATGAGCTTCGTCCCTTGATAAATGAGCTGATAGAACGCATGTTGTCCGTTCGTGCCAGGCTCGCCCCAAACAATTTGACCAGTCTGGTAGTCGACGACGTTGCCGTCGCGATCGACGCCCTTGCCGTTGCTTTCCATATCGACCTGTTGGAGATAAGCGGCAAAACGGCGCATATATTGGTCATAAGCGAGAATCGCCTGAGTTTCGGCGCCCCAGAAATTATTGTACCAAACGCCAAGAAGCGCCATCAGAACCGGAATATTTTCGCGATAAGGAGCGCCGCGGAAATACTCGTCTATTTGGTGCGCGCCAGTAAGGAGTTCTTCGAAATGATCGAACCCGACGGCAAGCGCTATGCTGAGACCAATTGCGCTCCAAAGAGAGTAACGACCGCCAACCCAGTCCCAAAATTCGAACATATTATCCGGATCGATACCAAACTCCTCGACGTCTTTGCGATTCGTCGAGAGCGCCACGAAATGTTTCGCAATAGCGGACTTATCGCCGACTTTTTTCATAAACCAGCGTTTCGCTGTTTTGCCGTTCGTCATCGTCTCTTGGGTCGTGAACGTCTTAGAAGCGATGATGAAAAGCGTCGTTTCAGGATTCAGATTCTTGAGCGTTTCGGCAATGTGCGTGCCGTCTACGTTTGAAACGAAGTGAGGCGTAATCTTTGTTTGATAAGGCGTCAACGCCTCGCAGACCATAGCCGGCCCTAGGTCGGAACCGCCAATGCCAATGTTGACGACGTCTGTAATCTCCTTGCCCGTGTAACCGCGCCACTCGCCGTTGCGAACGCGTTCGCTGAAGGACTTCATCTTATCCAAAACGCGATTGACAGCCGGCATGACGTCTTCTCCGTCAAGGTAGACGGGGGCGCTGCAGCGATTACGCAAAGCAGTGTGCAACACGGCGCGTTGTTCGGTCATGTTAATCTTTTGACCGGTAAACATCATTTCCGCTTTTTCTTTAATCTGGGCTTCTTCCGCCAAAGCGACGAGCAAATCGATCGTCTTTTCGGTGATGCGATTCTTCGAATAATCGAAAAGGACGCCTTCATATTCGAGCGAGAACTTTTCGAAGCGCTGCGGGTCGCTTTCGAACATTTCGCGCATCGTTCTCGATTCTAGTTCCTTCTTATGAGCCGCAAGATTCTGCCAAGCTGGAGATTGCGTTAGTTTCGACACTGCTCTGTCTTCCTCTATTGATTCGTTAATATTTCGGCGCGTTAAAACGCCAGGAGCAAGCGGCGCGGTCATGCGCGCGCTTCTCATTGGTTATTTATTCCCGCTATTGTAACCCCATTATGCAAAAAGTTCAATCGGGGAGGTCGAAACGTCGACGCGCCAAAAAATTCCGTCTTCTACAGAATTCTCCTTGCCCTCATAGGTTACAAACCCCGCAGCCGTCAATACGCGCTGAGACGGCAAGTTATTCTTCAGCGTCTCCGCAACAATTCCTTTGAGTTCTGGACGCGAACGTCCCCACTCGACAAAAGCGCGAATTGCTTCCGTCATAAAACCTTTTCCGCGAAACGGCGCGTCGATTTCATAACCAATTTCCACGTCGCCGTCGATCGGCTCTCCCTTAAACGAGGCGACGCCGATAAATTGGCGCGTTGATCGTTCCACAAGCGCCCAAATTGCCGCATAGACTATTGTGTTAGAATCGTAAGAAAGTCCAAGGTCAACAAGCCAATTGAGCGCGTTGCGCGTGCCCGGACCCGGCTCTGACGGCGTCTCGTTCAGACCAAGACGTCGTGCAAATCTCGCGACGTCGGTAAGATATAATTCCGCTTCTTCTCGCGTCAGGGGCGCTATTTCTAAGCGCTCGGTAACGAGCCGATGAGAACGCCCCGCAAAAACGCCTGGAATTGCTCGGTCGTTCATTCCTCGTCTTTCAAAAAATCAAGTGACTTTGACGCCAATCGAGATAATCGCTTAACGCCGTCTTCCAATCAGGAATCTTATAAGCGCCCTCGACAGAATCGTATTTCACCGAACGCAAGACGGTAAACGCCGACTGAGGAGCAGTGACGCCGTACTCTTCTGAGGAAATGCCGACCACTTCCCGATCGCGGTATCCGCATCGCTTGAAGAAATATTCCGCAAGTTCTTTTGGGGTTGTCCGAGAATTGCCCGTCAGATGATAAACGCCGCGAGCGTTCGCCGCAATAAGGGTCTTCAACGCGCATAAAACGTCGATCGTCCAAAGGGGCTCGATGACGCGGTCGTTAAGTACTGAAATCTTCTTAGTGCGCGCCAAGGAGTTAAAAAGGGTGTTGACAAGATTGCCGCTCGAATAC
Source organism: Thermoguttaceae bacterium (assembly GCA_028695965.1). Classification (GTDB taxonomy): domain Bacteria; phylum Planctomycetota; class Planctomycetia; order Pirellulales; family Thermoguttaceae; genus RUG369. The sequence goes on from JAQVHZ010000003.1 coordinate 35,420, forward strand.
TCCGACGTCTCGCCAAAGAGGGACGAGAAACGCAAGACCAACGATTTTGGAGCCTCCTGCGCGATTCGTTCGCTCTCTAACTTCGTCTTCGCATAAACGCTCGCTGGATAGGTCAATTCCGTTTCGGAAAAGCCGGGCGCGTCGGGCGATATCGCCTCCGGATCGTCCGTCGATTCGGCGCTTAACCGTTTGCGGTAGAACGCTTCTCCACAACCGAATTGAACTAACAACGCGCCAGTCTGACGCGCCGCCGTCTTTAAGTTAGAAACGCCGTGTCCGTGAACGTTACGCGCCGTGTTCGGACGAGATTCGAGCCAATCGATCAAATTGATTCCGCTCGCGTTCACAATAACGTCTGGCCGAAGGTCGCCGATCGTATGAATTGCATGCGTACGCGAGCATATGTCAAAATCAGGAAGATTCAAAGGAACGACGACGTCGTTCGTCGGCTTGACGTCGCCGCCGCTGCTCGCGGCGATGCGCGACGCCACGCGCGGATCGTTCCAAAATTGAGACAACGCTAACCCAAGCGTTCCTTTTGAGCCTACTACGACTACTTTCATTGATTTCTCACAAGCAACTATCAATTGAAACGCGTCGAGATTTCGAATGGCGCCGAAATCCCATGTAAAACGAAAAAAACGGGCGCCGCGTCTATGCAACGTCCGTTTTCATGATAGGAAACTGAAAAACTCAGTTCAGATGTAATCGGTAAAGAGTTCTTTTTCAGGACGCGGCAGGACGACGGCGGAACAGAGAAGCCCGCACTCTTTGAGCGATTCTTTGGCAGCGTCAACTGCGGCTTCGACGTTCGCAAGGCTGCCCGTCATGAGCAAAAGGCCTTTGCCGCCCATCGCCATTGCAAGACTGAGGCGGAAAAGCGTTACGTTAGCGGCTTTGCCCGCAACGTCGGCGGCTACGAGCGCAGAGACGGCGCTGAACGTCTCGATGACGCCAAGAGCGCCAATTTCTTCAGGAGAAAGAACGACTGACTGCGCCAACGCCGGAAAGACCGCCTGATGAATGTTAGCGACCATAAGATAATCGATTACGAAAGTTTCGCCAACCTTTCTGGCAGTCTCCATCGCAGCTTCGACGTCCCCTACTTTGCCGCAAAAGACAATCAGATATTTTCCGGAACAAATCGTTCGAGCGATGAGAAGCGTCGTCGTCGCAGCTTTCATCAACGCGTCTTGCACTTGATAACCGACTCCGATACTCGACAGTTCAATCGCTCCGACTGCGACATGGTTGCCCATTATGTCGTCCTCTATGTCTCTGAATACTCTAATCTTCGCGAAAACCGCGACGGACGCAAAACCCTAGCGTCTTTTTTCAAAGTATACACTTACGAGGCGCCGCGTCAAGACTCTGCCAACGACGTCTACAAAGTTATCAAAAGGCGCCTGCTCGAAATATTCGGAATAATCCAACTCGAAAAATACAATCGGCAAACGCCGCAGGTAATTTTTCCTAAAACGACGTTTGCCGATCACTTTGTCAACGCGTCAGCGCAAAACTTTAGCTTACGAAGCTCACTTGTTTTCAGCCTTGTACGTCTCGTAGCAATCGAACGCTTGGTCGACGGTCGCGTTGTTGTGAACGACTTCGCGAACCGCTAAGAGCATGCCGACAGGGCTGTCCGATTGGAAAATGTTGCGGCCCATATCGACGCCGCAAGCGCCTTGAGTAACTGCGTTATAAGCGAGGGCAAGCGCGTCGCGTTCCGGAAGTTTCTTGCCGCCGGCGACCACGATCGGGACCGGGCACGCGTTCGTAACATTTTCGAAATCTTCGTCGCAGTAGTACGTCTTGACGACGTTCGCGCCATTTTCAGCGCACACACGGGTCGCAAGACCGAGGTAACGAGCGTCGCGATTCAAGCCCTTGCCGACGGCGGTAACGCCGAGGGTCGGGATTCCATAACGCATACCCATATCGACCGTCTTAGTCAGGTTAGCGATTGTAAGACCTTCGTGGTCAGGATCGCCGATCGCGACCATGACGGCAAGAAGCGCGGCGTTGACCCGAATGGCGTCTTCAATATCTCCGAGCGTTTCGTCGTTCAGGCTCGTCAAGATTGTCGAGCCGGCGTCAAAGCGCAGCGAAAGGGGCTTATTGCAGGTCGGGGGAACGACGGAACGGAGAATACCGCGCGTACACATAATGCAGTCGGAGTATTGGATCAAAGGATTGATCGTAAGGTCGATACGTTCGAGACCAGAGGTCGGTCCCATGATGAAACCATGGTCGAACGCCAACATAACCGTGCGGCCGGATTTTTCGTTGAAAACTTGGGAAAGACGCGCTTTAATGCCATAGCACGCGTGTTCGTTGCCCTTTAAGAAGAAGCCGTCTTGCTTTTGCGGAGTTCCAATGCCAATTTTTTTCGCGTCGATGTTGCCTTCGTTATCAGCCATCGTTATTATTTCCTATCTATCTAGTTAAACCTATGTTATACAACCTATTGCGAACGACGCCGCAATGAGGATTTATTCTGCGGCAGCGTCGGCGAACGCTTGGAAAATCAGCGCCTGACTCGTCGCGCCGGCGTCTGGCGTACCCTTCGAACGCTCGCCAAGGTTGCGCGCGCGGCCAAATTTCGCGACGTACTCAGTCGTCTTTTCCGCGCCCGCTTTTGCGGCGTCCGCAGCGCTTTGAAAAACGTCGTGCAGCGACGCGTCCGCATTCTCGGCGCTCGCCGCTTTCATCGCGTCGATAGCGGGGATCATCGCGTCCATCATCGTCTTGTCGCCGACTTGAGCGTTGGTCGTCGACTGCATCATCGCCAAGCCTTCGACGAACATCGCAACGGCGTCCGCGACGCTCAACGCGTCAGATTTCGCGCCGGAGCTCAGCCCCATATAGAACGAGCCGTTCAAAGAACTCGTCGAACCGCCAGTCGCCGACATAATCTCCATCGCGATATTAGAGAGCGTTTCCGAAAGACCGCCCGGTTTCTCAGCGGCGGCGACAGCCGCCTTCATCGTCGAAAGAACCGCCGTGCCGTGGTCGCCGTCGCCGGTCGCCGCGTCCAGTTTGTTCAAATAATCGAAATGCCCTTCGATCGCTTCAAGCGCCTTTTTCAGCGCCTTGATTAAAAGTTCTTTGGTAAATTCAGTCGTCATAGTTTCCTGCGTAATGCGAGCGCCAGACGAAAACGTTACGCAAGTCCGACGCGCTGTTTCCTTGTCGGCGCGCCAATTTTCGCGTTGACGCGCCGCATAAAATACGAACCGAAAGTTAAGCTCAGCGAGTTACCCAATAAGGAGTGTCGCAAGGAGCGTTGAACAGTTCAAACGTTTGGTCGTCGTAAACGCCGACGATCATTTGGAAACCGGAAGCTTCTTGAACTGTCAGGACTTCGCCGCAGTAGCTCTCGACAACCTCGACGCCCGCAGCCGTCGCAACTTCGTGCGCCTTGCGGAAAATGATGAATTGTTCCATCAGGGTCGTGCCGCCGCTGCCGTTGATGAGCAGAAGGATCTTCTCGCCAGATTTCGCTTCAATCGCGCGAAGAACTTTGTTCATCATCGTTTCTGCGATCCAGTCGGCGCTTTGCATCGGTTCGGGACCGTTGCCGCCGCCTTCTCCGTGCTGACCCATGCCGATTTCCATTTGGTCGTCGGCAAGCTCTCCGATTTCGCCGCCGGACTGCGGGTGAGTCGCAACTTTGAGCGTAACGGCAAGCGTCGCCATACGTTTGTTGAAGCGTTCGCCAATTTCAACGATTTCATCGGCGGAGAAGCCTTTTTCCGCAGCCGCGCCGATAATCTTGAGGAGCGGAATGCAGCCGCCAAGACCGCGGCGTTCTGAAATAGGAGCGTCGACGCCAGGCGCAATGTCTTCGGCTGTTACGATCTTCGCAACCTTAATGCCTTCTTTTTCGGCCATCGTCATCGCCATATTCGCATTGCGTTGGTCGCCTTCGTGATTAAGAACGAGGAACACGATTCCGGCGTTATCCTTGAACATACGGAGCGCCTCAAGGACTTTCGGAGCGCCGGGCGCCGCAAAAATATCGCCGACGACCGAAGCGTCGAGCATACCTTCCCCAACAAAACCGCTCAGCGCGGGCTCGTGTCCGGAACCGCCAAGCGTAATGACGGCAACTTTATCCTTAGCTTTAGGCGTAGCGCGAACGACGATTTTTTCCGAAACTAATTTCACCTTATCCGGAAAGCAAAGAGCATAACCCTCAAGGAGTTCGTTCGTGGCGCGCTGGGGATCGTTTAAAAACTTCTTCATGACCATCGTGGGATTCCTTATTTAATATAAACCGTAACGCTCGAACACGCCATAAAAAGGCGGCGTCAAGCCAAAATGTGAATAAGCCCAATTGGCGTCTGCAAATTCAAACGCAGCAGCGAAGAATTACGCTGCGCCGGTGCGTAATATACGAACCTGACGCCTATAATATACCAAATTCAAAACAAAAACAAAAGGGTTCGAAGATTCTTTTAAAAAATAAGGGCCATTTTCTCAAAAAGACGACCATGTCGAATGAAGAATGCTCGCGTCGAAGGTTAGTTTTTAAAAATCGTTACTTCTTACAAACAGTTCTTCGATATCGTCAAGCTCGTAAAATTCGTCGGGAAAAAAGCTTCCAGCAGCGCCGTCAGGACCAAAAAAACTAACCGAGAGGTCGTCGCCGACAATACAGAAGGAACCTTCGCCAAGAGAGCCCGGATTAAGAATCAAAGTGTCTCCGTATTGTCTTATTTTGCGTTTGTGCAAATGTCCGTAGCACACAAGGTCCCACTCGTCGCCGCTAACCGCCTCCTTAAGAGCTTTTTCTACATGTCCGTGCGTAAAAAAGACGCGGTTGCCATGCCACTCGACAGATCCAGATACCTCGTGATAATTGCCGCCAATGCTTTCAATTGCAGAAATAAGCGCCGGTCTGCAAAAATCTCCATTGCCAAAAACGAACTCCGTTTTGTAATCGTTAAAATATTTGATTACATTTGGATCAACTATATCGCCGCAATGAACGATAAGATCGACCTCGTAGCGTTTAAATTCATCCAACGCCTGTTGAATTGTCGCTGGAACGCCATGAGTGTCGCTAATTAGAGCAAAATTATGAAAACACATATGAAAAGTCCTTCCGCCAAGCTGTGAGTGGATAGCTGATTAGACGTCGATTTGCAACATATGCGCAGTAGGAGCGACCGCGCGCCTTAAGGCTCTGAAATAGTGAAAAACATAAGCGATTACGGCGTCCCGTCGCCAATTGATTTGGACGTGTAAAACAATACTTATCGCGCGTTAAATCGTCATTGATTCCAACAACAATCGAATTATAATTTAAAGCTGACAGTCTTCAAGTGTCATTATTCAAAACAAATATCGACGGAAGATTTTTCAACAGAGACTCCATATTTCAACAGAGACTCCATACATGATAACAAATCCAGATAATACGACGTCGACGTCCCAACCTCGATCGCCAGTCAAAATCGTTCGTTCGTCCGGCATTTTGGCGCCCTTATTCTCCTTGCCTGGAGTTCGGGACCTCGGCAGCCTCGGCAGCAGCGCGCGCAATTTCGTCGACTTTCTCGCCAGCGCGAAACAGTCGTGGTACCAAATGCTGCCGGTGAATCCGGTCGACGAATTAAATTCCCCCTATGCGGCGCGTTCCGCATTTGCCGCTGAAACTATCTTTTTGGATCTCGAAGATTTTCGCGACACCGGGCTCCTTGACGACGAGGATCTTGTAAAAGCCTGGTTTCTTCCCAAAGACAACGAGCCCGACGCTTCTTCAACGCCTCAAACGGACGTTCGTTCAGAAAGAATCGACTATGAAACAGCGCTGCGCCGACGAACGCCATGTTGGAAAAAAGCGTTCGAACGTTATACGCGCGGCGAAGGCGGCGAAAAATACCGGCGTTGCGAAGCGTCTTTCCAGGAAGACAACGCCTACTGGCTCGACGATTACCTCCTATTTCAAACGGCGACGGACGTCTTCGAAGAATACGACTGGCGAAAATGGCCCGACGCCATAAGGCGACGCGATCCGAAAACTCTTGAAGAGTTCGCAAATGAGCACAAAAAGCGGCTCGAATACCACGCGTTCCTCCAACTGGCGTTTGACGTCCAATGGAAAGAATTTCGGCAATACTGCGCGTCGAAAAAAGTTCGGCTCTTTGGAGACGTGCCTCTCTACGTTGGCGCCAAGAGCGTCGACGTCTGGTCGACGCCCGAGCTGTTATCTGTAGATTGCGACGGCAACGTCGTCAGGGAGGCGGGCGCCCCTGCCGACTCGTTCAATCCTGACGGACAACGCTGGAGTTCGCCCGTCTACAAGTGGGAAAACCATAAAGCGACCGGTTTCCTTTGGTGGAAACGCCGCATGATAAAGACGCTGGAATATTTTGACGCCGTCCGGCTCGACCACTTCATCGGATTCTACAACTATTACAGTTTTCCGGGCGAAGGCGTCGACCCCGTCTCTGGAATTAAAGGCGCTATGCCGGTCGTCGAAATCAAGGACGGCAAAACGTACGAAGACGGCTGGATTCCAGGTCCCCAAGAAGAGTTGTTAGACGCGATTTTTTCCGTATGTCCAAAAGAAGCTTTTGTAGCCGAAGACCTCGGCGTTATGAACGACGGCGTACACGCGCTGCGCAATCACTATGAGCTGCCCGGTATGAAAGTCCTTCAATTTTCTTTCGACAATCTTAAGGTCGATTCAAAAACAGGGAAAACCTCTGATCCGCTCGAAGAATGGACGGAAAATTTCGTCGCGTACACAGCAACGCACGACAGCCCCCCTGTCTTAGGATGGCTTGACGACGCCTGTTACTCGTGGAAAAACCCTGAACCGCCCCAAAAACAGGCGGAAAATTGCGACGCGAACGCAGAAACGCATGAGAATCACCCTGTTTTAGAACAGCTTGATAAAAAACGGCGCAACAACGCGAATGACACGAACTTTCCCCTCGTCGCCGACGTGCTGGAACGATACGCTAAAATTGACGACAACAGCGCCGCTAGACCTGAAGAGCCGGACCAAAGTATTTGCAGCAAGAGCTCCGACAAAAACTGTAAAAACGACTTGGCTCAAGAAGATAATTCGGCTGAAAAGGACGACTCGATTGAAGATGACGACTCGACTGGAAAGGGCGTCTCGACAGAATACCGCCGACTCTATCCGGAAGTCGCCGCGCTGCATCTAGCGACCTTGCGCGCCGTCGCCAAGTCCCCGTGCAAACTCGCAATCTTTCCCATTCAAGACCTGCTTGGCCTTTCGAACGACTCGCGCGTCAACTTTCCCGGCGTCAAAGGCGGCAATTGGAATTGGCGCTTCGCCGACGGGCTATTGACTTCAGAAACACAAGAGAAACTAATAAGGTTGACCGAAGAAACGGAAAGACTAGTGCTAAGTAATCATCAGAAATAGGGGTTGTCAAACAATCTAAAAAACGTTAAAAATCTTGAAAGTTTTTCCAACCGCCGCTTTCGAGGTTTCCGATGAAAAAATACATTGTCCGCTTAACGCCAGACGAACGGCGCGAATTAGTCGAGTTCGTCAAAAAACAAAAGGGATCTTTTCTGCAAGTCCGCCGCGCTCAAATTTTGCTCAAAGCCGATGCTGACGGTGCAGGCTGTACGGACGAGCAAATTGGAGACGCCCTCGAGTGTCATGTTCGCACCGTCGAGAATGTTCGCAAACGATTTTGTAAACACGGGTTGCAACTAACAATGGACGGATTGCCGCGCGCGAAAAAAGCTCCGTTTTTAACTGGCGAACAAGAGGCGAAAATTATTGCGCTTCGTTTGAGCGAACCTCCTAAAGGATTTAGTCGCTGGACGTTGCGTCTTCTCGCCGAAAAAGCTGTTGAATTGAATATCTGCGAGCATATAAGCCACCAGACCGTCAAAAGGCTTTTAAAAAAAACAAGATGACGTCGAAGCGCAACGTTAAATATTGGGTGATTCCGCCGAAGAGCGACGCCACGTTCGTCGCCGCAATGGAACAAACAATCGAAACGTATCAGAGACCTTACGATCCCGAAACGCCCGTCGTTTGTATGGACGAACAACCGGTCACGCTCCGCGCCGACGTTGCCGGTCGCGAATCGATTCGTGAAACGGCAACGCATAGTAAACGCGTCGATTACGAATACGTTCGCAAAGGGACGGCGTCTGTCTTTATGTTTGTCGAACCGTTGACGGGATTTTGCTATGTCAATGCTCGCGAACGACGAACGAAAATCGATTGGGCGTTGGAAGTCGCAGCGCTTGCCAAACAGTTTTCCCATGCCAAGAAAATCATCCTGGTGTGCGACAACCTGAACACACATACTTATGGCGCGTTTTATGAAGCGTTTCTCCCCGAGGAGGCTGCACGACTTTGCAATCTCATTGAAATACGACACACGCCTGTTCATGGAAGTTGGCTGAATATAGCGGAATGCGAGTTGAGCGTTTTTTCAAGGCAATGCTTGAAAGGTCGCCGCTTCCCGATGATCGAAGTGTTGCGTTCGGAAACACACGCCTGGAACGAGGCTCGGAACAAACGCCGTTCGCCGGTCGACTGGCAGTTCACAACCGATGACGCGAGGATTAAACTGAAGTCCATTTACCCACAAATAGAATAGTTACAAAGCACTAGGCGGCCTCGAGTAAAACTTTTACTTGAATTCTCAATTTGACGCCGTTATAATAACTAGAGTCGACGCCCACAAGCGTCGGCTCTTTGCATTTGTGCATTTCTAAGACCCGAAAACAACTCCATTTTACCTGCGAGCGAACAATGCGAAAAAGACGTCGTTTATTATCTCTCTTAGCGACCCTGACCGTCTGCCTCGGAGCGGCGCAATGCGTCTTTGCTTCGGACGCCAAAGACTGGGGCGCCCAAGAATCTTTTGCAGTAGTCAATCCTGTCGTCCGTTCTCCGCTATGTCAAACGATTTCCCTTTCTGGAGAATGGGGCTTTACTAACGAAAGGGCCGAATTCTATCGTCTGGGCGTCGGAGACGGCGTTTGGGGAAAATTCGTGTACGATTGGTCCCAAGCGCGTACTATCAATGTTCCAGGAGCATGGGAAGCGCAAGGCGTTGGAGAGCCCGGTCCTGGAAAAACTTGGGATCCGACGTGGGACTGCGGTATGTGGGACCTTAAAAACGTCTATCTCGGCCGCGCCCTCTACCGCCGCGTCTTCGAACTGCCAAAAGAATGGCAAGGCAAACGCATTTGGCTGAAAGTCGGCGGCGTCAGCTCCAATGCGTATCTTTGGATCAACGCCAAGCGCGCCGCGTATGTCGAGACCTTCTGCGGAGCGAGAAAGTACGACGTTACCGACCTGGTTAATTATGAAGGCGAAAATGAAATCACCGCGCTCGTGCGCAACGACGTGCCCTCCCGACTCGGTCTGCTCGTCGTCAACCATCATTTTGGCGGCTTCTTTCGCGACGTCGAACTCGAAGCGACGCCCGACGTCTATGTCGACGACGTCTGGGCGCGCGGCGACGTAGAAGCCAAGGCGGCGGACGTCCGCGTTTATGTGAAAGCAGTTGACGAAGAAGGCAAAACGAGCCCTCTTTACGACGACGAACTCTCCCCGCTCGATCGCGATCAACTCGCCGCCATGCAAGCCAGCGGCGTAACCTTCGCTCCGGCGATTCGCCAAATTGACAAACTCGGTTCTATTGAAGTCGTCCTGAAAACGACCGACGGCGCCGTTGTCGGAATGGAAAAGAAAGACGCCGAGCTCATTGCCGGAGAAAACGGTCTTCCGCAACCGTTCCGCTTTCAAATCCCAATTGAAAACTGCCAACTCTGGACGCCGGAATCCCCTACCCTCTACCTTGCCGACGTTACCATCTTCGACAAGTCGGGCGAAGCGATACACGGCTGGACCGAACGCTTTGGCGCGCGCGAACTGAAAGTTGTCGGCGATAAATTCTATCTGAACGGCAAGCCGTACTTCCTCCGGGGCGGCGGCGATCACAATTACGATCAAATCCACTTGACCGAACCTGCCGACCACGATCGTTTCCGCGAGCACATAACTACCTATAAGGCGGCAGGATTCAACTATATGCGCTTCCACACGCACAGCCCAATGCCCGAATATTACGACGTCGCCGACGAAAAGGGAATTCTCCTTCAACCGGAAATCCCCTACTATCACGACGTTACCTGCGAAGGGTTCCCGTTCAATCCTAAGCGCGATATGTACGAGCTCTTCCGCGCGCACCGGCGCAACGTGTCGTTCGCGACCTATTCCTATGGCAACGAAGGTTATCTCGGCGCCCCGCTCGACAAGGAACTCTACTCGTGGGTGAAGAAATACGATCCTGATCGTTTGGTCATTCACCAAGACGGCGGCATGGGCAATAAAGAGGGCGCCGCCGATTTCACGACCAACGGAACAAACAGAGCGTCCATTATCAATCCGTGGAAGTCGGGCGCGCACGACGATATTAAGGTTCCGTTCGTCGCGCACGAATACTTGAACCTTGCGATTAAAATGGATCCGCGTTACGAATCTCGATTCACCGGAGCCAGAGTCGCGCCGGTAAGCGTCAGCGCTTGGAAAGAAAAACTCGAAAGAGTCGGACTCGACGAAAAATGGGGCGCCGCGTGTATCGCCGCGTCGGAAAAGCTTCAAGGCGTCTATCAAAAGAAAGGCCTGGAAGCTGCGCGCATCGACCCTGCTTGCGACGGATACAGCTTCTGGTCGCTCGTCGACGCGTCGATTCCACAAGGTTCCTGCGTCGCCGCGCAAGGGTACCTAAACCCCTTCTGGGAACCGCGTCCCAACGGAATCGCGCCTGTCGATTTCTATCGCTTTAACGGTCCGACCGCGCTCCTTTTGGCAGACGACCTCCCGGCGCCGATCATTGTCAACGGCATGAAGTTCGATGCGGAACTTCGAATCTCGCATTACGACGACAAAGTCCTCTCAACCGAAAACGTCGTTTGGAACCTAACGTCCCAGACCGACGGTTCCGTTATTGCGAGCGGCAAACTTCCGGCCTCTGAATTTAAAGAGCTTGAACCCGGTTATGCCGGTCTGCTCGGTACCGTTGAAGTCGCGCTTGCCGACGACGCTGTTAAAGCGCCGACCGCCGCGAAATTTAACGTGGCGATCGAGGGTACGGATCTCGCAAACTCGTGGGATTATTGGATCTTCCCGAAACGCGAAAAACGTTCCTTGCAAGGCTTTGCCGTTTCCAACGGTCTCTGCGCCCAATTTGACAAACTTTACAGCGACGTCAAAAAGATCGACACGGACGCGCCCGCAGAAGACGGCGACGTCTGGATCGTTACGCCGGGCGAAACCGCCTACTACGTCGGGCTCACTCAAGGCCGCAAAGTCTTTGCGATCACGCCCGCCTCTTCTACTCCGAACGTCTCCTTAGGCTGGTGGTCCCTTGGCACGCAGGTCGGAACGACTTTTGCCGATTCCGAAGCGTTTGCCAAATTCCCGAACTGCAGCGATATGGACGAATTATGGTCCCGGCTTGTTCGCGTCGGAGCGCCCGACTTGGAAGCTAAACCGCTCGGCGAAAACTTCGAGCCGCTTGCCGTCGGCGAAGGTCGAGATTCCTACTATCTCTATCTCGGTCAAACGAAATTCGGCAAAGGCAAAGCGTTAGTCTCCTTTGCGCTCGATCTGACGCAAGACGCCCCAGAAGCGACCGCGTTGCTCGACTCCCTGCTCGATTATGTCGCCGGACCGAACTTCGACCCAAAGACGGACGCGTCCAGCATGACCTTTGCGACTTTTGAAACGCCGGAAGGCGTTACATGGGGATTCGACAAACTCGTCAAGACGACCCAGGACGGTTCTCAGGCGTGGAAAACGCTCTATGAGGAAAGCGTTCTCCACCTCAACTGCCGTCAAACGAGCAAGGACGAAGAACTTACCTGGACGACTGTGCCCGTTACCGAAATTGACGCCGACGGTTCTACGACCTTCGCGTTCGTCGGCGGACTCGGCTACTGGATGCAGCCGCAAACGGAAGGATTCGTTCTGAACGTCAACGGAACTCCGGCGGTAAAGTTCGACCTGCCCGCCGAAGACGCCAAAGTCGGCGATAAAGTCGAATGGACGTCGGAATCCGGCGTCGTTCTGACCTTCGAACTCGGACGCGTCGAAATCCCCGGCCCCGACTTCTTCG